>JBDHZN010000018.1:0-26085 GCA_039811845.1 Micropruina sp.
GCTGGCCCGCAAATTCTCCGACGTCACGTTCATGCGTGCGCATCCCAGCAGCTTGACCAGCCCCGCAGTTGCTGCGCGAACCCTGGCCCTGGCTGCGGCCCGGGCTATACGACCGGCCCGCCGCTAAGGGGGGCACTGGTCATTCACGTCATCCCGGGCCCCGACCCGGGATCTCAAGGTGGGAGATCCCGGATCAAGTCCGGGATGACGTTGATCGGCGCGTCCCAAAGGAGTCATTCCTCCTGATCGCCCCCGTCGTTGCCCACGTTCAAACGGCGCTGGCTCGCAGGGACTCTCGGAGCGGCCGCGTAGTGTCGCAGCGTGCCGATCGCTCCGTCCCCCCATGCTGGCATGGGCGCCGTCCCGCATCACGACGGGGTGACCTTCCGGGTCTGGGCTCCGAATGCCCGCACGGTGCATGTTGCGGGCGACTTCAATGGCTGGAACGTGGCTGGCCGGGTTCCGATGGCTCCCGACCATGCGCGGTCGGGCACCTGGTCGGCCTTCGTGCCGCAGGTCCGGAGCGGTTCGCAGTACAAATTCCTGATCCGTCGCGGTGGACCGTACCGCTGGCGAATCGACCCGTTCGCCCGCGAGGTCACGCACAGCCGTGGCAACGCGGTCGTGTTCGACCCCGCCACCATCGACTGGGGCGAGCAGCCATTCACCATGCCCGGCTGGGACGAACTGGTCCTCTACGAACTGCATGTCGGCACCTTCACCACCGACGGTGACCGGCCGGGCACCTTCGACACCGCGATCGGGCGGCTCGACCACCTGATGTGGCTCGGCGTCAACGCGGTCGAGGTGATGCCACCCTTCAGCTTCGCCGGGCCGCGCAGTTGGGGCTACAACCCGTCCCATCTGTTCACCATCGACACCAGCTACGGCGGTCCGCTGGCGTTCGCCCGCTTCGTCCGGGCCGCCCATGAGCGTGGAATCGCGGTCATCCTGGACGTGGTGCACAACCATCTCGGCCCGACCGACCTCGACCTGTGGCGCTTCGATGGCAGCTATCGCCGCGGCTACGGCGGCCAGTACTTCTACAACGACCGGCGGGCGCTCACCCCCTGGGGTGCCACCCGGCCCAACTACGACCGCAAACAGGTCCGCAACTTCCTGCGTGACTCGGCGGTGATGTGGTTGGAGCAGTTCCGGGTCGACGGCCTGCGGTTCGACGGCACCAACTACATCCGGTCCCGCTGGGGCAACATTCACCATCCGCGGGAACGAATCAGCGGTGGTCACCGCTATCTGGCCGCGATGACCACCGACCTCCGCCTGCGGCAGCCGTGGAAGCTCCTGATCGCCGAGGACATGCAACGCGATCCGCTGGTCACCACGCCGACCGAGGACGGCGGGCTCGGTTTCCACTCCCAATGGGACGCCGACTTCGTGCACCCCGTCCGACGCGCGCTGGAAACACCCTGGGACACCGACCGCGACACCACCTCAGTGGCTCGCGCGGTCACCGGTCACTACCTACGCGCCGCCCATGAACGCGTGATCTTCACCGAATCCCACGACGAGGTCGCCAACGGCCGATCGCGACTACCGGAGACGATCAACCCGGGCGCCGCCGATTCCTGGCCGTCGCGCAAGCGCGCCGCCCTCGGTCTCGCACTGGTGCTCACCTCGGCGGGCATGCCGCTGCTCTTCCAGGGCCAGGAGTTCTGCGAGGACCGATGGTTCGACGACCGTGCCGCGCTGTCCTGGGACAAGACGCACCGGCACTCCGGCTTCCTGCACCTGGCCCGCCAACTGGTCCGCCTCCGCCGAAACCTGAATGGCAACACCGCCGGGCTTCGCGGACCACACACCGCACTGCTGCGGGTCGACGATCAGCGGAAGGTGTTGGTCTATCACCGCTGGTGGCACGGCGGACCCGGCGACGACGTCATCGTGGCAGTCAACCTGTCCACTCAGGTGATCGACGGCTACCGGGTGGGACTTCCGCGCGCCGGCACCTGGCGGTTGCGCTGCAACAGTGACGCCCCGATGTTCGGCCACGACTTCGGGGCGGTCCACGCCACCGACCTCGACGCAGCACCCATCCCGTGGGATCACCAACCGCTCTCGGCCGAGTTCACCATTGGTCCGTATGCCGCGCTGGTGTACTCCCAAGACGCCTAAGGATGCGCTGATCATCGTTGGTCGAGCTTGGTCGAGACCTCTGCGGCAACGGGGGGTTCGACAAGCTCAACCCGCGAGCGTCGACAAGCTCAACCGGCGATATCCCGCATTGATCAGCGCATCCCAAAATGCCCGCCAGTGTGACTAGAGATCGGCTTTCGGATGTGACAGCGTGCCGGCTCGCCAATCGGCGATCAACCGATGTGCGATGGACGCCTCACCTGGCAGACCCACCTCACCGGTGTCCACTGCCGCCATTAGTTCGTCCCTGGTGAACCATCGGGCGGACTCGATCTCCACACCGTCCACCTGAATGTCGGTGGTTGCCGCCCGCGCCACAAAACCCAGCATCAGCGAACGCGGGAAGGGCCACGGCTGACTCGCGACGTACTTCACGGCGGACAGCCGGAGCCCTGTTTCTTCACCGACCTCGCGATGCACGGCTTGTTCAAGCGACTCTCCCGCGGTCACGAACCCGGCCAGGATCGACATCCGGCCCGGCGCCCAGACCCCCTGGTGGCCGAGCAACAGCCGGTCGTCGGCGTCCAGAACGGCCACGATGATGGCCGGATCGCTGCGCGGGAAGCGGTCGCGTCCGCAGGAGGGGCAATGCCGCACCATGCCGCCGTTGGTGACGATCGTCGCCGCACCGCACAGGCCGCAATGCGGCAGGGTGCGATGCCACTGCACCAGCGCGACAGCGGCGACCACGAGCTCACGATCGGCGGGGGCGAGCACGGGCATCAACTCGCGTAGGCCAGCGCCCTGTTCTACGTCGGCGGCCTCGACGAAGACGGGACGTCCGGCTGACAGGCCGAGCAGGTAGTGCCGCTGGGGGTCGAACTCCCCGCTCGGACGTCGTTCGACGATGGCGAGATCATCTCCAACGTTCAGCTGGCCGGACTTGTCCACGCTCAGCAGGAGCGCGGCGGGGTCAGTCCACTGGGTGATGAGCCAGTGGGCGTCCAGCCGTTGAGGTTCGCAACGATCCAGCTGTCCCGCCTCGCCCCAGGTGTCCATGGGTCTCAACCTACGACTTCCGGACGAGTGGGTCTCGCCAGGCTCGACCAGCGGGTGACTCGTCATCCCGGCGGACGCCGGGATCTCCTTTGGACGGACGGCTGGCTTCTGAGATCCCGGGGCAAGCCCGGGATGACGTGTCAGCTCAGTCGTTTCACCGCATCCGTCCACGCCGACTCGGGCGGGAGCCGCGGTACCACCAACCGGTCGGCCAGGATGTCGAAGAAGCCGGCTTGCACCTGATCCGGTGGCACCCCGACCAGGTCGGCCCAGGCTTGCCGGTAGATGGCCAACTGGGCGGGGTCGGCGCGGTCGACGTCACCGGTCTTCCAGTCCACGACCAGGTAGCCGTCGGGGGCGTCGAACACGGCGTCGATCCGGCCGCGGACGATGGTGCCGGCGACCACCATGCTGAACGGCACCTCAACGGCCCGCGGACGCCGGGTGGCGAACTGTCCGCGCTCGAACGCCGCGCTCAGCTGGGCGAAGTACGGGTCGTCGGGTGGTTCCTGGCCGGGGTCGACGTCGAACGTCGGCTCCAGCGAGAAACGTTCCTCCAGCCAGCGGTGGAACCGGGTGCCCAGGCGCTGGGCCACCACCGGACGCTGCGGCATCGGACGGCTCGCGTCCGTCACGAACTCCTCCGGCTCGCGGGCCAACCGCACCAGACCGGTCACCGACAGGTATTCCGGGCGCGCCGGCGCCAACTCCTCAACTGCGGCCAGCGCCAGCGCGGACACATCCGCGTCCCACTGCGCCACCTCGGCCTGCTCCTCGGCGGACAGCCCGACCGGGTCGAGCGGCACCAACAACTCGGACGCCGCCTCGACGTCGGCCGCCAATCGCTGCCGTCGCTCGCGGGCCTCCGGATCGCCGATCACCGGCCATTCGAGCGCCGCACCCGATCCGGCGAGCGGATTGTCACCCTCCGCCAGCGGTGCCTCGCGCAGCACCTCACCGTGCTGCTCGATGGCCCGCAGGTAGGGGGACGGCTTACGCGGCTTGATCAGTTCCCCTTCCCACGAGTGGGTGGTGGCGACCAGCAGCTGCTTGGCCCGGGTGACCGCGACATAGGCCAGCCGGTCTTCCGCATGCCGCGCCTGCTGTTTCAATGCGGCCGCATACTCCTTGAAGGCGGCATCGGAGGCGTCGGCCAGCTGAGGGATCGCCCCGGCGTCACCGCGCAACTCGGCGGGCAGGACGGCCGCGTTGGTCACCCAGTTCTCGGTGACCCGATCGTTGGGGAAGACGCCTTCGGCCATGCCGGGCAGGAATACCGCCTCCCACTCCAGGCCCTTGGCCTTGTGCACCGTGAGCAGCTTCACCGAATCAGCATCGCTGGCCACCGCCTGATCGAGGCCGACCCCATGGTTGCGTTCGGCGTCCAGATAGGCGAGCAGCCCGCCCAGGGACGCCTCGCCGTCCACGTCGCAATAGGCGGCCACCGCGTCGGTGAACGCCCCCAACTGGGCGCTCGACGAACCGGACGCCGCCAGCTCGCCCTCCACACCCAGCGTGTTGATCACCCGCCGGACCAGATCCAGCACCGGCTCGCCGGCGTGCTGCCGCAGCCCGGCCATCTCGGACGCGACCGCGGCGAACCGGCGGCGGGCCTGTGGGCTGTAGTGCAGCTCGCCCGGGTCGTGCAGCGCCTCCAACAGGCTGGGCACAGTGACTCCCTCGGTGCGCGCCAATGCCCGGCCCAGGTCGTCCACCAGGTCGCCGTCCCGCGGACCCTCGACGGACGCCAGATCGGCGGCGCGGCGTCCGAGCAGGGCCAGATCGGCGATGCCGATCGCCCACCGGGCCGAAGTGAGCAGCCGGATGGCGGCCGGGTTCGCGCTGACGTCGTCGAGCAGCGCCAGCACCGAGCACACCTCGACGATCTCGGGTAGCTCCAACAGGCCACCGAGGCCGACAATCTCCACCGGCACATCGCGTGCCTTCAGATCGGCGTACAGCGCCGGTATCTGCGCGTTGCGGCGCACCAGCACCGCCAGATCGGACCACAACCCCACCCGGCCGGTGCCGTGCAGCGCCGCGATCCGTTCACCGATGAACGCCACCTCCTCGGGCCAGGTGGCGAAACCGGCGACCTCGACACGGCCGGGCGGGGTCCCCTCCGGCGCGGTGAGTTCGAGCGCGGCCGCCCCGCCGCCCATCGCCGGATCGGTATGCAACCCGGACGCCAACACATTCGCCACCGCCAGGATGGTGGGTCCGGAGCGCCGGTTCACGGTCAGCGCGAACGACCGCGCAGGCATTCCGTGCACCGTCGGGAAGTCCTGCGCGAACTGCAGAATGTTGCTCGCGGCGGCCCCCCGCCAGCCGTAGATGGCCTGGTGCGGATCACCCACCGCGGTCACTGGATGTCCTCGCCCCGACGATGGATCATCACCGGAGAACAGGGCGCGCAGCATCGCCGCCTGCGCCGACGAGGTGTCCTGGTACTCGTCGAGCAACACCACCCGGAACTGCCGCCGTAGCAACTCCGACACCGCCGGCACCCGGCGAGCCAACTCGGCAGCCACCGCCATCTGGTCGGCGAACTCGACATAGCCGAGACTGCGCTTCAGTTCGGCGTAGGCGGTGGTCAGACCGAGCAGTTCGAGGCGCTGCTCGGTGATGGCCCGCGCCTGGCGCACCGACGCGTACTCGCGGCGGTACCGGTTGAGCGGGGCCTCGGCCAACGCCGTCCGGAGCTCGCGGGCATGCGCCCCCACCTCGGCGGCGCTGACCAGATGCGAGGTGAGGTCGGAGTCCAGTTTCAGCAGCCGTTCGGTCAGCGTGACCGGCGCGAACGATGCCAGATGCTCGAACGGTCCGGCGGCGTTGGTGACCACCCGGGCAGCCAGCCGGTACCGCGAGGCACCGGTGATCATCACCGGATCGCTCTCCACCCCGATCCGCAGACCGTGCTCAGCCACCAGGCGAGCGGCGAACGCGTCATAGGTGAGCACCAACTGCTCCCCCGCCTCGTCCACCCCGGTGTCGTCGATCACCCCCGCCCGCTGCAACGCCGTCCGCACCCGTGCCGACAGCTCGGCGGCCGCCTTCCGGGTGAAGGTCAACCCCAACACCTGCTCAGGTGCCAACTGGCCACTGCCGACCAGCCACACCACCCGGGCCGCCATCACCGTCGTCTTACCCGAGCCCGCCCCCGCGATGATCACGCCGGGCTCGAGCGGCGCGGTGATCGCCGCCAGCTGCTGCTCGGAGAACGGCAAGCCAAGCACTTCGCACAACTGCTCGGGCGTCTGCAACAGCCCCGTCATGCCACCACCTGCCGGCCCGCCGGCTTGGCCGGACAGCTCGCCGCGAACGGACACCAGGTGCAGCCCGGGCCAGGCGTCGCCGGATACCGGCCCGCCCGGATCAGCTTGACCGCCCGGGACAGCCGCTCATGCACCCAGCTGGGATGCTCGGCGTCATCGTTGGCCAAATGCGGCTGCTCGGACAGCGCAGCCTGATGGAACTCCTTCGGATAGTCGTCGAGATCGCTGCCACCGGGCACCCGCAGGTAGACCAGGCAACCGCCCGCGCTCGCCGCACCCGGGCCGGCCAACCGTTCGAAGCCACCGGCCTCGATCGCCAGCTGATACACCCCCAGCTGCTCGTGCGAGGCAGTGGCGCCCGCGGTCGGCGGTCGCTTCCCGGTCTTGAAATCCACCACCCGCAGCCGTCCGTCGGCGGCCCGCTCCAACCGGTCGACCGTGCCGACCAGCCGCACCTGATCACCGGCCACATCGACCTCGACGTCGAAGTCGACCTCCACCCCGAGCACCTCGGTGCCGGCGTTGGCGTCCGACCAGTTCAGGAATCGGGTCAGCGCCGCCTCCGCCTGATCGCGTTCGGCCACCGACAGCCAGGCGGTGGCGAACGGCAGTTCACCCCACACCTCGTCGAGCTTCGCGGTGAGTTCGTCGAAGCCGAGCCCGGAGTTGCGGGCGTGCTCGGCCAGCACGTGGATCACCGAGCCGAGGCTGGTGGCGGCATTGCGCGGCGGATCGGCCTTCACCTGACGGGTGAGGTAGTGCTGCCGCGGACAGGTCAGCATGCCGGTCAGCATCGACGGACTGATCCGTAGCGGACCGGTCGGCGTCGGCGGACGTCCGGTGGCGTCCAGCACCCCCCACCAGAGCGACGGCCTGGCCTGCGGCGCCAACGCACGCCCATGGGAGTCGGTGAGCGCCGCCAACCGGGCCAACCGGGCCGCCGCCGCTTCACGCAGCGCCGCTGAACAGCCCGGATCGGCGGCGCGCCGGCGCAGCTGGGCGACCAGTGCGGGCAGGGTGAGCGGCCGCGCGCTGGGCTGGAACTCGGCCGGCTCAACACCCAGTTCGCTGAGGAATCGGGACGGCTGGTTCGCCTCGCCGTCCGAACCCTGCACGGCGGTGACGATCAGCCGACGGCTGGCCCGGCTGCACGCCACGTGGAACAGCCGCCGCTCATCGGCCACCGCCTCGCGGGCGTCCGGACGTCCGACCAGGCCGTCACTGACCAGCTCGGACGGCTCCAGGATCGCGGCTCCCTGACCGGGTGCCGGCCACAGCCCTTCCTGGACGCCGGCGATCACCACCAGCGGCCACTCCAAACCCTTGGCGCGGTGTGCGGTCAAGAGTCGGACGCCCCGTCCGCGCACCTCGGCCTCGCGGGTCGTGTCGGCCGGGATCTCCTGGGCCGCCACCTCGGCGAGGAATCCGCGCACCCCACCCGGACCGGCCGGCTGTTCGCTGGCATTGGCGGAGGCGAACAATGCGATCACCGCGTCCAGGTCACGGTCGGCACGACGTCCGCCTTCGCCACCGGCCAGGCTCGCCCCGCGCAGCCGCTGCGGCCACTCGGTGTCCGACCACAGCGTCCACAACACATCGGACGCCCCGCTCGCCGGATTGCGAAGGGCCCGCGCCGCGCGCTCCAGCAACTCGGCCAACCCGCGGACGGCCGTCACCTCGGGCGTGTCGGGCAGCCCGGTGAGGCGTTCCGGCTCAGCCAACGCATCGGCGATGAGCTGACCGGGGCTGCGCGCGATCAGCGCCGTACCGGTCTCTTCACGTTCGACCTCCAGCAGCAGTCGGCCCAAGGTACGCAGGCCCACGGCGTCCAGCCCGACCAGCGGCGAGGTGAGCAACCGCTTGGCCTCGTCGGCCTCGAGCTCGCTGCCGCCCGGTTCTGTCCCCCGCAGCACCACCTCGAGTGCCAGCAGCAACGGCCGGACGGCCTGCTCGGACAACAGCGGGATCTCATCGCCGGCCACCTCGACCGGAATACCGGCGGCCACCAGGGCGCGGGCGATCGGCGCGATCTGCCGCCGGCCCGAGCGGACCAGCACCGCGAGGTCGGCATGCCGGAAGCCCTCGTCGAGATGCGCCCGGCGCAACTCCTCGGCGATCAACTGCGCCTGCTCGGCCTCAGTCGCACAGACGAAAGTGCGCACCTCAGCGCCCGGAACGCCCTCCACCTCGGCGCTCGGCTCACCTGCCACCTCACCGCGTAGCACCCGAGAGGCGGCATCACCCAGCATCGGAAGCGGCAGCCGACGGGCGACCCGTCGCCGCGCCGCGGTGATGCCCGGGCTACCCCGGTGCACGGCATCGAGTGCGAGCACCGCGGCCGGCTCGCCGGCGGCGGAACGGAACGTGTCGGGGAAGTCGGCGAGAGCACGCGGATGGGCGCCGCGGAATCGGAACACCACCTGGTCGGGGTCACCCACAGCCAGGATCGGGCCACCCGGGCCGACCAGGGAACGCAGCAGGCCGATCTGCGCCGGGTCGAGCTCGCCGTACTCGTCGACGATGACGCGAGAGATCTCGCCCCGCACCGCAGCCGCCAGTTCTTCGTCGGCGAGCACGATCCGGGCCCGGTGCACCAACTCGGCGTAGTCGAGGCTGCCTTCGTGATCGAGGATGTCGAGATACTCGGCGAAGAACCGCCCGACGCTCACCCATTCGCCGCGGCCCGCGGCCCGCCCGGCCGCCACCACATCATCGGGATCGAGGCCGAGTTGCCGAATACGCGCGATCGCCGAGCGGACCTGGCGCGCGAATGCGCGAGTGCCGACGGCCTGGTGAATCTCCGCCGGCCAGGCCTCGGCCTCACGTCCGGCCAGCAACTCACGCACCCGGAACTCCTGCTCGGGCGCGGTCAACAACCGCGGCGCGACCGTTCCGGGGGCAGCGGCGCGGCGCAGCAGCCACAGACAGAACGCGTGCACCGTCGTCACCCACGGCGGGCTGACCGTGCGATCGAGCGCCCGTGCCACCTCATTGCGGAGCTGGCTCGCGGCCCGCCGTCCGAACGTCAACACCAGCGGCTGAGGCTCGCCCTGAGCGCGTTCGCCGAGCTCGAGTGCGGCGGCCGCGGCCACCACAGTCGTCTTGCCCGAACCAGGCGGACCCACCACCAGAACCGGCGTGCGGCGGTGCGCCTCGACAGCCTCGCGCTGTACGGCGTCCAAGTCGCGCATCGTGGGCGCTCCGACCGATTTCATGTCCTCATCGAATCACCCGCCACCCACATTTTCTTCACGGCGACACGCGGCGTCCGGGGTCACTCGCGCGAGTGACAGGCGCGGACGGATGTGAGAGTGTTGCTGGCGCTGCCGCGAGGGCGACCGCACTGGTCGTCTGGGACAGCTCGTTCGGCAGTGGCCGTCAGCGACGGTCGTAATAAGGCTAAGGAGAAGTACATGGCGCAGGGGACCGTCAAGTGGTTCAGTGCCGAGAAGGGCTACGGCTTCATTGAGGTCGAGGGCGGTACGCAGGACGTCTTCGTCCATCACACGGCCATCGACATTCAAGGCTTCCGTACCCTCAACGAGGGCCAGAAGGTCGAATTCGAGATCACGTCGGGCCCGAAGGGTCCGCAGGCGGACCGGGTTCGGCCGCTCTGACCTGACATCTCGAGTCCATCGCGATTCGCGGGCCCCATCCGACGATGGGGCCCGCTTCGCTTTTCCGGGATTCACACTCCCTTCCAGGGTTGTCCCCGACGCTCTCCCCACTGCTTGTGTCCTCGCCGCCCGCTAGATTGGGCGGGAAGTCTTTGCCCGCGTCGAGAGGTACCCATGAGTTCCACCACGCCCCCCGGCGGCGCCGCCGCGATGCCGCTCCAGCCGCCCGCCACGCTCACCCTCACCGCACCGGACGCTCCCGCCGCGATCACCGAGACACAGGCCCCGGCGATGGCTCCGCAGGTCGAGGCCACGCAGGTGCCGGTGCTCGACGCCAAGGTCGACGAATTCCTGCAGGCACTCGACTCCGCCGAAGAAAAGTCACCGACCTTCTCGGCGCAGGCTGACGCGGTTCGCAGCATGGGCGACGCCGACATCCGCAAAGCCGCCGAAACCTCCAACCGCCTGCTGAACGCACCGGTCCGGGCCTTGAAAGAGGGGGGTCTGTCCGAGGGGTCCAAGGTCGGCCAGACCCTGGTCCAGTTGCGTCGCACCGTCGAGGACCTCGATCCAGGCAAGGCACGCGGCCCGAAGAAGTTCCTCGGCATGATCCCGTTCGGCGATCAGGTCACCGACTACTTCCGCCGCTACCAGAGCTCGCAGCAGCAGCTCAACGGCATTCTCCATGCACTGCGCAGCGGTCAGGACGAGCTGACCAAGGACAATGTGGCGCTCAACATGGAGAAGCAGAATCTGTGGACCGTGATGGGCCGGCTCAACCAGTACGTCTACATCGCCGAACGGTTGGACGCGCGGCTGTCGGCACAGATCGCCGAGTTGCAGATGACCGATCCCGACAAGGCCAAGGCGCTCAGCCAGGACGTGCTGTTCTACGTGCGGCAGAAGCACCAGGATCTGCTCACCCAGCTGGCCGTCTCGATCCAGAGCTACCTGGCGATCGACATCATCATCAAGAACAACATCGAGCTGATCAAGGGCGTCGACCGAGCCTCGACGACCACAATCTCGGCGCTGCGCACGGCGGTGATCGTGGCGCAGGCGCTGGGCAACCAGAAGCTGGTGCTCGATCAGATCACCGCGTTGAACACCACCACCTCGCAGATGATCCAGCGCACCTCCGAGATGCTGAAAGAGAACTCGGCGCGCATCCAGGAGCAGGCCGCGTCCTCGACCATCGGGCTGGAGCAGCTGCAGGCGGCGTTCGCCAACATCTACTCCACGATGGACTCGATCGACGAGTTCAAGGCCCGGGCCCTCGACACCATGGCGCAGACCATCGGTGTGCTCGAGGGCGAAGTGGTGAAGTCGAAGGAATACCTGGAGCGAGTCTCGCAGCAGGATTCCCGCACGCAGTCGATGCCGCAGATCAACCTCTGAACCATCAGCGGGCTGTGACCCGCGACACCGAATCCGAGACGAGGTAGTGGACGAGCAATGGGCTTTTGGGACTGGCTGACCGGCCGCGATTCCACGCCGCCGCCGGTTGCCGTGCCAGAGGTCGATCCGGCACCCACCGAGGCCGACATCCTGTCCTCGTTGAACGGCGTCGAGCAGCTGATCGCGTCCGGCACCCTGCCCTCGGTGGTGCGTTCCCGGGCAGCCCGGGTGACCAGGCTGGTCCGGGACACCCTGCCCAGGCTGGGCTCGCTCGGGCTCGGCAGCTACGACAGCTATTCGGTGGTGGCCACCGCCACCGACTACCTGCCCGAGGCGATCGGCGCCTACCTGCGGCTGCCGCGCGACTGGGCCGACAGCCGTCCGGTCGAGAACGGCAAGACCCCGCTGCTGCTGCTGATCGACCAACTCGACCTGCTGGGAGCCACCATGGAGAAGATCTACGACGCCGCCAACTCCACCGACGCGGCCGCCCTGATCACCCACGGACGGTTCCTGCGGGAACGCTTCGGGCACTCGCAGGCGCCCGAACTGAACGTCCCGGCGCCACCGCCTGAGAAGTCCACCGATCCCTTTGACCTGGAGCGACCGTGAGCAGCCCTGACCTGGCCGGAACCCTCGACGCACTGGCGGACGCCGCACGCGCCGCTGGCGTGGACGCCGACGCCGCGCGCACCGAGGGTGAGCAGTTGGCCGCCTCCGTCGCCGAATCGGCGGTCGGCTCGTTCGTCGACTGGTGCACCGCCACCGGACGGGCGATCAGCGCCCAGGTGTTCATGGAGGCCGCGGTCAAGGGCCGACGCTTCCGCACCTCCGCGACGCCGCTGGTCGCCCAGCTGCACAACTCGCGGTCCCGCCAGGCGGTGCCGTACGCGAAGGCGCTCGCCGAGGTGGCGTCCGCGGCCGCACTGCTCGGCCAACCGACCCCGTTGAGCATCGGTGCCGCGCAGAGCGCGGCGAGCGCCCAGCTGAACGCGGCGCAGGGTCTCAGTGCCGTTCCGGCCACGTCGGCGATGCCGTCGGGCTCGGACGCCGAGTTCGTCCGGCAGGCGCCGCAGATCCTGTCCAGCGTGCTGGATCGGATGCACACCAGTCAGTCCCGGCTGCTCGACCTGCAGCAGTTGGATCCGTTCGGCGCCGGGGCCTTCCCCGGGCTGGGGAGCACCGCTACGGGTACTGATCGGCAGGGCCTCGACCCGCGGAGTGGCGACCAACCGGGTGCCGGCAAGCTCGACCAGCCTGGCCTCGACCAACAGGCACCGCCGGTGCAGGCCGCTCCCCCGCCCGCCGACGAGGCGCCGGCTGAGCCCGAGCAGCCGGCCGAGCCGGAGAAGTCGCTCGATGAGCTACTGGCCGAGCTCGACGCGCTGGTCGGGTTGGCGACGGTCAAGGCCGAGATCCACCGGCAGACCGCGGTGCTCAAGGTCGACGCGCTGCGGGCCAAGGCCGGTCTGAAGAGTCCGACCATCACCCGGCACCTGGTGTTCGTGGGCAACCCGGGCACCGGCAAGACCACAGTGGCGAGGCTGGTGGCCGGCATCTACCGCGCGGTCGGGCTGCTGTCGAAGGGCCAACTGGTCGAGGTGGACCGTTCTGAGCTGGTGGCCGGCTATCTGGGCCAGACCGCGATGAAGACCGCCGAGGTGGTCGCCAAGGCCGAAGGCGGCGTGCTGTTCATCGACGAGGCGTACAGCCTGAACGGCGACCAGTACGGCGAAGAGGCGATCAACACGCTGGTCAAAGAGATGGAGGACAAGCGCAACGATCTGGTGGTCATCGTCGCCGGCTACCCGCTGCCGATGCAGATCTTCATCGCGCAGAACCCCGGCCTGGCCAGCCGGTTCCGCACCACCATCGGCTTCGACGACTACACCGACGACGAGTTGGAGGGCATCTTCACCGGCATGGTGACCCGGGCCGACTATGACCTGGGCGAAGGCTGCCTGACCGCCTTCCGCGACCTGCTGGGCACCCAGGTGCGCGACGAGACCTTCGGCAACGGCCGGTTCGCCCGCAACGTGCTGGAGGCTGCCGTCGGCAAGCACGCCTGGCGGCTGCGTGACACGACCGACCCGACCCTGGATCAGCTGCGCACCCTGCTGCCCGAGGATCTGGCTCCGGACGCCGCGCCCGCGGTCGACTGGCCGGCCACACCTCCGGGCGGCCTGGAACCGCCGTCCGACCCCACGCTGCGCACGGCAGACCCGGCCGATGCCGGTGACGATCCTGTCCAGGCGGCACCGTGACCGCCGTCCGCACCACCACCACCCCGACGCCCACCACGAGTGCTGGCGTCC
The DNA here is from genome assembly GCA_039811845.1 of Micropruina sp. Lineage (GTDB taxonomy): Bacteria > Actinomycetota > Actinomycetes > Propionibacteriales > Propionibacteriaceae > Micropruina. Next base: position 13,759 of record JBDHZN010000018.1, read on the forward strand.
CCGCTGTCGCGCCGGTGCCGGTCCGGCGGCGACGCGGCGCCACGCCACGATCGGTGCGACGACTCCGACGGCTGCAGACCACCGCGGTGGCGTTGCTGCTGGCCTTCGGTGCCCTGGTCGTCACCGCGCTGGCGGTCTCCTTCACCGCCTCGTCACAAGCGGCCGAGAGCCTGGCGCAGTACCAGCGGCTCGCCGATGCCCGCATCCAGGCGCTCAGCGTGCAGGAGGCGGCCAACACCTGGGCGCTCACCCCTACCGACGCCGTCCGTACCGACGTCACCGAGCAGCTGACCTCGCTGGCCACCACCCTCGCCGACGCTTCGGCGGTGGAGACCGACCGGGACCGCATCGTGCCCCTCACCGGCGCCCTGGTGCACTACTCGATGACGCTGCAGGACGCGCTCAACGCCAAAGGCACCGCGTCAGCGGCATTGCTGGCCAAGGCCGACACCCAACTCACCGACGAACTCCTCACCCCGCTGACCAGCGCCCGCACCGCGGCCGGTGACCGGCTCGCCGGCGAGTTGACCGCGGGTTGGCTGCCCTGGGTGATCGGCGGTCTCGTGGTGACCGCGGGTGGGTTGATCGCCATCTCGGTGGCGTTGGCTCGCGCCTCACACCGGTACCTCAATCCCGGTGTGGCCCTGGCACTGCTGTGCGCGGTGGCGTCGGTGGCCGTGCTGGCCACGTCGTCGACCGCCGCCTCGAACGCGGCGACCGACTTCACCGAGAGCGCGCGCGCCGAACTCGACAGCGTGGCCACCCTCCAACAACAGCTGCATCAGGCCCGGGCCGACGAGGTGCTGGCCGTCGGACTACAGACCGCCGGCGCTCCGTACCAGACACGCTGGAACACCGTCTACAACAGCGCCCTTGCCGCGATCCCCCAACTGCCCAATGCGACAACCTCGACGACCTCTGCGCTCAAGGCCTACAAGACCAGCCACGACCAGGTGACCGGCGCCACCGACAGGGCCCAGTGGGCCACCGCGGCCGGCCTGGTCACCGACGCCTCCGAGAAGGCGTTCAACAAGATCGACGGAGCGTTGAACACCATCTACGCGAACCTGAGGTCGCCGGTCACCTCCAGCATCAAGTCAGTGGGCGACGGGGTCGTCGCCGGCATCGCCGGCGTGATCGTGTTCACCCTGGCCGGCGCCGGTCTGGCCTTCTGGGGCGTGTCCCGGCGGATCGAGGAGTACCGATGAGTCCCGTCAGCGCACCCGCCGCACCCGGCAAGCTCAATGAGCCGGTGCAGCCGCAGGCGATGGTCGGCTATCTGGCCGAACTGGACGCCTGGACGGCCGCCCGGCGCAGCGAACTGGCCGCGCTGGACGCCGAGATTCTGGGCCGTCGGTTGAACGCGCTGACCCCGGACATGCAGTTGTCGTTGGCGTTGTGGCAGGCGGTGAAGAGCCGCTACGACCTGCTGCTGGTCACCTGGGATTCGGGCCGGGTCGGTCCGGCCGAGTGCGCCCGGCTCTCCTCGCTGATCTGGGGACGTCTCGACACCGGCGCCGCGCCGTCCGCACAACTGGCCGGGATGGCGGTGTCCCTGCCGGAGGCCTGCCGGCTCTCCGACGCCCTGGTCGCCCAGTTGCGGCAGAAGCTCAACCTCGACCCGAATGCCGAACAGCTGGCCCGCCGGCTGCGTGACCTGCGCGCCCAGTTGGAACGGATCCGCGAACAGATCCGGATCGAACCCCCGGCCTCCGCCGAAGCGGCCCGGGCCCAGCTGGACCAGCTGGCCGCGCGTACCGCCGAGTTGGAAGCCAAGCGGGAACGCGGTGGCGACATCGGTGGCCTACTCGGCCCACTCGAGATCGACGCCGCCCGCTATGAACGCGACCTGATCGTCGGTGGCGCCCGCCGCCGTGAGAACCGGGACGCGCTGGCCCGGGCCCGCGAGCTGTCCGACGATTTAGCCGCCCGCGAACAGGCACTGCGTCAGCTGGTCGGCAACGCGGTGGCCGCGGTGTCCCCGGCACCCAAGTACGCCGTCCCGGACGTGGCCGCGCTCGGTCCGGTGCCGAACACCCGGGCCGCGATCGACAGCTATCTGGGCCGGCTGGAACAGGTCGGCCGGGCCATGCAGGTCGTCCAGGACGCCTACTCCGGTGCGCTGGCCGAACGCGACGCGCTGGCCGCCCTGATCCCGCCGCTGCGGGCCAAGGCCGAGGCGCTCGGGCACGCCGGCGATCCCGATTTCGTCGCACTCACCCAGACCGCGGAACGGCTGCTGGCGCGACGTCCGACTCCGATGGCGGTGGTGCGGCAGGTGTTGCCCGCCGCCCAAGCACTGCTCGACGCACTCGCTGAAGGTGGCGTCCGATGAGGTGCCGGCAGCCGGGCTGCACCGGCACCATCGTCGACGGCTACTGCGATGTCTGCGGCATGCCGGGCAACGCGGTGACCATGCCGGTCGGCCGCGGCACACCCGGACGGCGTCCGTCAGCGACGGCCAGCGGTCGCTGCCGGCAACCCGGCTGCCCGGGCTCGATCGTGGACGGCTACTGCGACACCTGCGGCATGCCGCCGGAGTCGGCGGTCACGGCCAGCGCTTCGTTGGTGACCAGAGCCTCGGTGCAGCTCGGATCGACCGCGCTCGGCTCAGCGCGGGCGACGTCGTTCGGCGTCCGCCCGACCCGTCGCCCGCCGAGCAGTTCCCGCCGGATGGGCCGGATCGGTCAGGGCCTGACGATCGTCCCGCCGGCTCCGGCGGTCGATCCCGCCAAGGCCGTGATGGCGAATGCCGAACTGCCCGAGGACAAGCGGATCTGCCCCAACTGTGGCGCTCACGTCGGACGTTCCCGCTCGGACAGCGCCGGACGCTCCGACGGCTTCTGCCCGCAATGCGGCGCCGCCTACTCGTTCAGCCCCAAACTGAAGCAGGGCGATCTGGTCGCCCACCAGTACGAGGTCGCCGGGCTGCTCTCCTACGGTGGCATGGGCTGGATCTATCTGGCCCGCGACAAGAACGTCTCGGACCGCTGGGTGGTGCTCAAGGGCCTACTGAACACCGGCGACGCCGACACCCTGAAGGCCACCATCTCCGAGCAGCAGTTCCTGGCCCAGGTGGAGCACCCGCTGATCGTCGAGATCTACAACTTCGTCACCCACGACGACAACGGCTACATCGTGATGGAGTACGTCGGCGGCCGGTCGTTGAAGCAGCTGCTCAAGCAACGCATGGAGACCAATGGCGGCAGCTACGACCCGTTGCCGGTCGACCAGGCACTGGCCTTCCTGATCGAGATCCTGCCGGCCTTCAGCTATCTGCACGATCTCGGCCTGCTGTACTGCGATTTCAAGCCTGACAACGTCATTCAGGTCGGCGACTCGTTGAAGCTGATCGACCTGGGCGGCGTCCGGCGGGCGAACGACGACGATTCGGCGATCTACGGCACGGTCGGCTATCAGGCACCCGAGGTGGCGCAGGCGGGCGCGACCGTGGCGTCCGACATCTTCACCATCGGACGCACCCTGATGGTGCTCTGCGCCGAGGTGCCCGGCTACCAGAGCGAGTTCGAGTTCAGCATTCCGCCGGCCGACGAGATGCCCGCGTTCGCGCGGTACGACTCGCTGTATCGGCTGCTGTTGAAATGCTGCGCGCGCGACGCAGGCGACCGGTTCAACACCGCCGAAGAGTTGCGCCAGCAGATGCTCGGCGTGCTGCGCGAAGTCGTGGCGACAGCGTCCGGAACGACGGCGTCCACCTCGATCAGCTCGCCGCTCTTCGAGGCGCCGTCGGTGTCGGGCAACCGCTTCGATTGGCGCCAGCTGCCGCAGCTGCGCCGCGACCCGGGCGACCCGCAGGCGGCATGGCTCGAGTCGCTGGACCTCAGCGACCCGGTCGATCGGCTGGGTGCGCTGACCCGGCCGCCGTCGCTCTCCACCGAAGTGCTGCTGGCCCGCTGCCTGGCGGCGTTGGAGACCGGCAACCAGCGGGTGTTGGACGAGGCGGTGCACACCCTGCTCACCGAGGATCCGTGGGAATGGCGTGCGGTCTGGATGGCCGGCCTGGGTGCGCTGGTGCGCGGCGATCACAGCACCGCGCTGTCGTCGTTCAACGCCGTCTACGGTCAACTCCCCGGCGAGCTGGCACCGAAGCTGGCGCTGGCGGTCGCGTGCGAGTTCGGCGGACAGCAGGACGTCGCCGAGAGCCTGTATCGGATCTGCGCGGTGACCGACGCCAACTACGTGACGCCCGCCGGCTTCGGACTGGCCCGCATTCGCGCCTCCCGCGGCGACCTGCCGGGTTCCCTGACGGCGCTCGAGCTGATCCCGCAGACCTCCCGGGGTTACCAGGAGTCCCAGAAGCTGACCACCGAGCACCTGATCGCGCTCGGTAAGGACGCCGCGCATCTGGCCGAGGCGCTGCGGGTGCTGCAGCATGCCCGGCTCGATCAGGTCAGCCATCTGAGGTTCGAGGCCGACATTCACTCCAAGGCGCTCGCCTTGGCGTCCAATGGGGCGGTCAAGCTGGGCGCCACGACGTACACCGAGCGCGACCTGCGGGACAAGCTCGAAAGCTGCTACCGGCGGCTGGCGCAACTCAGCGCCGACGCCGAGGAACGTGCCGAGTTGGTCGACAGGGCCAACGCGATCCGAGGGTGGAGTCTGCTGTGACCGATGAGTCCCCTGCCTGGCCGCTATGGGCCACTAAGCACGAGGCGGCCGCGAACGCGGCAGCGCAGGAGTACGGCACGCTGGCGTTGACCGCGCCCTGCCCCTCCTGCGGCGCGTCCGTACGGCCCGATCAGCGGTACTGCGAGAACTGCGGTGCCGATGTGCACCCCGAGATCGGGCCGGTGGCCAGGGCCGGGCTGACCACCGAGGAGACGGTCAAGTTCAACCGGCCGAAGGCGTCGAGGCAGCCCTGCATCGAGTGCGGCGGTGAAGTGGACGCCGACGGCTACTGCCAGACCTGCGGCGCCAAGGCGCCCTCGGCACGCGACCATTTCGAGGCCGTTCCGGCGTCCTGGCTGGCGGGCGTGTGCGATCGCGGCCTGATGCACAACCGCAACGAGGACGCCATGGCACTATGGGCGGCGTCCGAGCCGGACCGTGCTGCCGTGCTGGTCGTCTGCGACGGTGTCTCCAGCTCGCAGGACTCCGACGTCGCCGCGCTGGCCGCCGCCGAGCGGGCACGGGACGTCCTCGCCGAGCGCCGCGCGAACTCTTCGGATGATCGCGGGTCGAGTTCGTCCAGCCCCGACGACGGCCGCCGGTCGAGCTTGTCGAGACCCCTTGCCGACGCGGATGAACCCGACCCGCTCAGCACCGCGCTGATCGAGGCCACCGCCGAAGCCCAGCAAGCGGTCATCGAGAACACCGCCCCCGACAGCCCGAACGCCGCCTCCTGCACCTTGGCGGCCGCCGTCGTCGAAGACGGCCTTGTGCACTGGGCGTCCCTGGGCGACTCGCGCGTCTACTTCCTCGCCGACGACGCCCACGTCCAGCTCAGCACCGACCACTCCGTCGCCGAAGAGCTGATCCGCGGCGGCGCGTCCCGGGTGGAGGCCGAGAACAGCCTCCAGGCGCACGCGATCACTCGCTGGCTCGGCCAGGATGCCGACAACGTCGTTCCCGACACCGGCGTTTTCACGGTGCCGTCCGATGGCTGGTTGCTGCTCTGCACCGACGGGTTGTGGAACTACGCCTCCGAGCCCACCGCCCTGGCCGAGCAGCTGCAGGCGGCGTCCGCCGAGAGCGACGAGCCGGTGCAGATCGCGCGTCACCTGGTTCGCTGGGCCAACTCGCAAGGCGGCAAGGACAACATCACCGTGGCCCTGGCTCGGCTGGCGGCTAACCTGAACAGGACGCCACAAGCACCTTCGGACGACCTCAACGAGCCCGCCGCCGGTACGAGCGCGTCGAGTACGAGTGTCGAGGAGAAGGACTGAGAATGGCCCTGTTCACGTCCGCGGTGTACCAGAACGAGTTCCTGCCCGACGGTGGCACCGACGTCAACGCGATCGTCACCGTTGCCTGCAGCGGTGCGGGAGCGGCCGGGCAGACCGGCAGCGGCGACGCCGGCGAGATCATCATCGTCGACACCTCCGGCTCGATGGGCAACGTCAACATGGCGGCGGCGAAGCAGGCGGCGATGGTCGCCCTCGACCACATTCTCGACGGCACCTACTTCGCCGTGGTGGCCGGTAACCACAAGGCATATCTGGCCTACCCGATGGTGCAGTCCGGGGCCGGCATGGTCCGGATGGATGCCCGCACCCGGGCCGACGCGCGGCGGGCGATCAGCTACTTCCGCGCCGACGGCGGTACCGCGATGGGCAACTGGCTGAACCTGGCCAAGGCCCTGTTCGACTCGATCGGGCACCTCGCCCAGAAGCACGCGATCCTGCTCACCGACGGCGAGAACCACAACGAGACCCAGCAGCAGCTCGACATGGCGATCCGCAACTGCGTCGGTCAGTTCCAGGTGGACTGCCGCGGCGTGGGTGTCGATTGGAAGGTCTCCGAGATCCGCACCATCGCGCAGGCGCTGCTCGGCACCGTCGACATCATTCCGAACCCGTCCGCGCTGGGACAGGTGTTCGCCGAGTTGATGCAAAAGTCGATGGGTCGTGGCGTGGCGCAGGCCGATCTGCGGATCTGGATTCCGCAAGGGGCGCAGGTGCTGTTCGTCCGGCAGGTCTCCCCCACCGTGGAGGATCTGACCGATCGTGGCGTGCCGATCAACCCGCTCACCCAGGCGTACCCGACCGGTTCGTGGGGCGACGAGGAGCGTGACTACCACGTGCAGATCCGGCTGCCGGCCAAGTCGGTCGGGCAGGAGCAGCTCGCCGCCCGCGTTCAGTTGGCGGTCGGTCCCGAGGTGCTGACCCAGGGGCTGGTCAAGGCGAAGTGGTCCTCGGACACCAACCTGACCGCGCAGATCAATCCCGAGGTGGCGCACTACACCGGGCAGACCGAGCTGGCCCAGGCCATCCAGGAGGGGCTGCAGGCGAAGGCGTCCGGCGACGAACGGACGGCGACCACCAAATTGGGCCGGGCCGCCCAGTTGGCCGCCGAGACCGGCAACGCCGAAGCCACCGCGAAGCTGCGCAAGGTCGTCGACATCGACAACGCCGAGACCGGCACGGTGCGGTTGAAGCGCGGTGTCGCCAAGGCCGACGAGATGGCGCTCGACACGGCGTCCACCAAGACCACGCGAATCAGGGGCTGACATGGCGATTTGTCCGGCGGGACACACCTCAAAATCCGAGGACTACTGCGATCTGTGCGGCCTGCCGGTGACCCCTGGCACGGACGCCCCGCCGGCCGCTGCCACACCGGTACAGCCACTGCCGGGCGCGTTGTGCCCGCACTGCGGCACCAACAACGCCCCCGATGCCCTGTTCTGCGAGGCCTGCGGCTACGACTTCACCACCGGCACCATGCCGCGCTCGGCGACACCGACCGCTGAGGTCCCGCCCGCGCAATGGTCGAGCCTGCCCACCCCCGAGGGCGACGCGGATCGTTGGACGAGCCTGCCGGGGTCTGACACCGTCCAGGAAGGCGATCAGGCGGGCGACCGCTGGTCGAGCTTGTCGAGACCCGGCGACGCCGAGGACTCGGAAGCCAAGCAGGTCGCACCCGACCCTCGCTGGCCGAGCTTGTCGGGGCCTCAGGAGGGCGACGAAGCCGAGAGTCAGGACGTTCAGCCCGATCCTTCCTCGCCGGACGCGCCCAGCCCCGAAGCTCAGCAGGTCCTGCCTGAGGCTGGCCAGGCAGGCGTGACTGGACCCGATCAGCCCGCGGATACGTCCCCGGACGTTCCCGGACCCGCTGCAAGCCCGGCTGAGTTCCCCGCGGCCGTCTCTCCGACTGCACCACCCGCCGGCCTCGAGTCGGCACCGGCCGATCCGCCCGTCCCGACGCCGCCGTCGCGCCGTCCGCTGCAGGCTCGTCCGACCTCGGTCGAGTGGGTGGCGGAGATCTGGATCGACCCCGACTGGTACGCCACTCAGGGGGCGACGGACGCCCTGCCCTCTCCCGGCCTTCCCGAGGTCGTGCCTCTGCGGGCGAGTTCGGCGCTGATCGGACGCACCTCGCGCAGTCGCAACATCCACCCCGACATCGACTGCGCCCTGGATTCCGGCGTCAGCCGGCGGCACGCCCAGGTCACCAGCGACGGCACCCGCTGGTGGATCGAGGATCTCGAGTCGGCCAACGGCACCTTCCTCGGATCGTCCGCCGGTCCGCTGCCCACCACCCCGATCGGACGCGGCCGCATCGAATTCGCCCCCGACCAGCGCATTTACCTCGGCGGCTGGACCCGCATCGTCATCCGGGCCGCCACCGACGACGAGAAGCAGGCCTTCAACGCCTAACCCTCAAACCCTCCCTCGTCATCCCGGGCTCCGACCCGGAATCTCGGACCGGAGAGATCCCGGATCAAGTCCGGGATGACGCTGGAGGGCTTTGGTGCGACTGAGGACATTTGCTTGCAGATTGCTAGCATGGGATGCATGACGACCTTGTACATCCGAGATGTGCCTGAGGGCGTGGCCCAGACCCTGAAGAAGCGCGCTGCTGCAGCGGGCACCTCGTTGTCTGTGTATGTCGGCAGTGAACTTGCGAAGATCGCAGCCCGGCCGACGAATGAAGAGATCGTCGCGCGACTGCAGGCCCGTGATCGCGCACGGGGGCCGGAGACTGCAGAGATCGTCGAGGCCGTACGAGCAGACCGCCGATGATCGTGGTCGATGCCTCGGCGATGGTTGAGGCACTGGTCGGACGCGACGCCCAACCCGGTCTTCTGGACGCGCTACGCGGCGAGATCCACGCGCCGCATCTGCTCGATGTCGAGGTGCTGTCCGCTCTGCGTGGCCTCACCCTCGGCGGACACCTCGACGCCCAGACCGCCGGGCAGGCTTTCCGGGACTATTTCGACTTCATCATCGTCCGACACGAAAGTGAACCGCTGGCTGATCGGATCTGGCAGCTGCGGCATCAGTTCACCAGCTATGACGCGGGCTACCTGGCCTTGGCGGAGGCGCTGTCGGTTCCCTTGCACACCTGCGATGCCAAGCTCACCGGCTCCGGACACAACGCCCAGGTCCTGCGGTTCGGCCGAACCCGCTGATCGGGGTGCCCTACTCGAAGACAACGCGGCCGTCGTCATCGATGCGCCAGCCGGGGTTGTGCGCGATCTCCCAGATGACGCCGTTCGGGTCGGCCGCATGACCGTGGAAGACTCCGCCGAACGCTCCCTCCTGCGCCGGCTTCAGGATCGTTCCACCGGCCGCCTCGAACGCGGCAAGAGTCGCCGTCACGCTCTCCCGGTCGGGCACGTTGTGCGAAAGGGTGACCCCGCTGACGCCACTCGTCGAATGGTCGCGGAGTAGATCCTGATCGAACTTCGCCGCATCGAACAGGCCCAGCAGCAAACCCGGTGCGATCTGGAAGAAGACGATCTCTCCCGGCTGGTCGTAGAACACCGTCCAGCCCAAGCCGTCACGGTAGAACCGGCGTGCCGCGTCGAGGTCGGGGGTCGCCAGGGTGAGGAAGTGCAGCCGTTGCTCCATGCGTCCCAGTCTGACGGCTCGCCTCGGCCATCGGCCAGCGCTTCATAAGGTCAGAGCATCAGCGGCACGTACTTGATCACCACCATGGCGGTGACGCCGACCAGCCACAGCGTGACCAGCAGCAGATCCAGATCATGCGCGATCAGCGAACGAGCCACCCGGCTGGCCGACCGCGGCAGATACAGGTTGCCGTCCCGAATGTTGACGTGGGTCAGCGAGGTGAACACCAGGGTGGTCGACAAGGTCACCAGCAGGCACCACGGACAGAGCGCTCCGATCACGAAGAACGCCTGGAAGAACAACCAGTAGGCGAAGATCAGGCCAAGTGTGTAGACGATCTGCGCGGCGAACATGAACCAGCGTGGGAAGCGGACGCCGCCCAGGCTGGCCACCGCCACCGTGATCACCACAGGTTCGGCGACCAGCCCCAGGAAGGCGTTCGGGAAGCCGAACAGGCTGGCCTGCCACGACGCGCCCACCGTTCCGCAACTCAGCACCGCATTGATGTTGCAGGCCAGCGCCGCCTGAGGGTCGGCGGCCAGCAGGACGGCGTCCACCGAGAGCACGAAGGACGCCGTCAAGCTGAGCAACGCCGAGAACAGCATGGTGCCGAAGATCCAGCCGTTGGACTGGCGCAGGCGCCGCAGCCGACCCATACCCGAGCGCTGCCCATCGGCCTCTCCGCTCGCGTCTGACGCGTCGCCTGGCATTTCGGCGTCCGCGTCGGTGACAACGGTCACCTCAGGCACCGGACGCCGCCTGCTGGATCGCGTTGGCGAGCGGGCCGGGCGTGTACAGGTCGCCGGTGAACGGCTGGCCGTTGATCTTGACCGTGGGAGTGCCGGTCACCCCGGAGTCGAAGGCCTGCTGGGTGAGCTGGTTGACCCACGGCACGAAACGCTGCTCCTTGAACGACGCCACGACGTCCGCCGAAGCGCCCGCCTGGGTGGCCAATGCGGCCAGCCGGTCGTCGCTCAGTCCGGACGACCCTTCCGAGGGCTGGTTGGCGAACAGCAGCTGGTTGAACCGCAGCGCCGCGTCGGGATCGCTGTTGGCCACGGTGACGAACGCATTCGCTGCCCGGGTGGAGTATTTGCTGCCGGCCGACTGGGAATCCAGGAACGCCATCGGGTGGGTCTCCAGCCTCACGGTGCCCGCGGCGACGGCGCTCTGCAGCGCCTCACCGTTGGCGCGCTCGAACTGGCCACAGAACGGGCACATGAAGTCCGCGTACACGGTGACGGTGACCGGGGCGCTGTCCTGTCCGAAGCGGACGGCACCGGCGTCCGTCCCGTTGGGTGGCACGATGACCGGGCCGCTCACCGGCGGTGCCACGGAGCTGCTCGATCGGGCGTTGGCCACCGTCCAGATGGTGACGCCGAGGATCACGGCGATGGCGGTGATTCCCGCGATCCAGGCGGTACGAACGATGATGCGTAGCCGGCGATCGGCGGCAGCCTGCTGTTGTTGACGGCGGCGCAGGGCCTCACGGGCCTGGCCGCTCTTGGTGGGTGTGGGTCGCTTGGGCATGATTGGTTCCTGATCCGGGCCGGACGGCCGGCCCCGCTGAGTGTTCGATGCGGCGACTCCGGGTCGCCAGGCGGTGCGCAGGAGGTGCGGTACGGGAGCGGTACAGGGGGACGCTTCTTTTCGTTCCACTGTTGGAGCGCACGACCGCGCGGGGTGAAGCTCAGCCGACCCGCACGTCACGCGATCGGACGCGGCGGGCCGGGTTTCAGGAAAGCGCCGGCGGACCGCGGCGCGGATTGACCCGGTTCCAGCCGGGACGAGCCGCGACCACGGGCACCGGAACGGGCGCGGGTTGCGGCCAGGCCAGGACGGCCACGCCTTCCAGCCACGCCAGTGCGGCCACCAGGACCCCACGTCCGATGCCGATCAGGCGTTGCGCGCCGCTCAGCAGCAGAGCGGCCGCAACCAGCGCGGCCGGGCCCAGGACGAGGTGCACCACCAGGGTTGACGCAATCATCAACGTCCAGCTGACGACCGGGGCCGGGGCGCTCACACAATGAATGGCACCCGCCGGTTCGGTGCTGGGCACCAGGCTGTACAGCGGATGGCCGGCGTCGAAACAGGCCACCACGGCAACCCGAGGCAGCCGGTCGAGAAGCGGCAGCAGGGCCGCCGTGATCAGCGCGGCAACGATGAGATGCGGCCCCCACATAGGGAGCCGCAGTCGTCGCCACGGGATGCTCACGACAATGAGACTACCAACGGGCCGCGACACCGGAGGCTGAACCATCCAGGGGCCCCACGACATTCCTCCCCACCCTGATCAACGCGACCACCGGTGGTTGAGCTTGTCGAAACCCCTCCCCGGAGGCGCGCAGTCCGAAGCACTCGACAGGCTCGACCACCGATTCCCTACGCTGTCGCAGGTGCGTGCGTTCTGGGAGCTGGCAGCCAGCAGCTTCCGGCGCTATCTGTGTTACCGGACGGCCATTGTCGCCACCATGATCACCAACTGCGTCTTCGGGTTGGTACGGGCATCGCTGCTGATGACCGCGGTGGACGGGGCCGGTGGAGAGATCGCCGGCTATGACACGCTGCGTGCCTCCAGCTATGTCTGGCTGGGCCAATGCCTGGTTGGCGTGGTGTCGCTGTGGGCGGTGGGCGAGATCGCTCAGCGGATCAAGGCCGGCGACGTCGCGGTCGATCTGCTTCGACCATTGCCGCCGGTGCTCGGCTGGCTGGCCGCCGAGTACGGGCGGGCCGGCAGTGCCCGGCTGGTCCGGGTGCTGCCGATGCTGGTGCTCGGCGCATTGACCACCGGGCT
>JBDHZN010000019.1:0-25306 GCA_039811845.1 Micropruina sp.
TGCTGCTCGTCGTTGTTGGCGTCGATCGCGATCACCGACGGGTGGATCGTCTCTTTGCTGCCGGTGAGGAACTTCACGAAGTCGATCAGGCCGTCGTCGTAGCGGAAGACGTCGCGCTGCGGCTCGTCCTCCTCATCGGTGCGGCGGTCGGTGCGTTCGTCGATCAGCGTGATCGACAGGCCCTTGTTCAGAAACGCCATCTCGCGGAACCGGGTGGCCAGCGTCTCGTAGCTGTAGGTGGTGGTCTCGAAGATCTCCGAGCTGGCGTAGAAGGTGACCGTGGTGCCGGTCTCATCGGACGGCTCCAGCTGCTCCAGCGGACCGTCGGGGTCGCCCAGGGTGAAGCTCTGCTGCCAGTGGTAGCCGTCACGGCGGACGTCGACCGTGAGCGAGCTGGACAATGCGTTCACCACCGAGGCACCCACGCCGTGCAGACCGCCGGACACCTTGTAGCCACCGGCACCGAATTTGCCGCCGGCGTGCAGCACGGTGAGCGCCACAGTGACGGCCGGAATCTTCTCCTTGGGGTGCAGGTCGACCGGGAAGCCTCGTCCGTTGTCGATGACCTGGACGCCGCCGTTGTCGAGCAGCCGGACGATGATCGTGTCGCAGTAGCCGGCCAGCGCCTCGTCGACGGAGTTGTCGACGATCTCTTGCACCAGGTGGTGCAGGCCGCGCTCACCGGTCGACCCGATGTACATGCCGGGGCGCTTGCGGACCGCCTCCAGGCCTTCCAGGACGGTGATCGCGCTGGCGTCGTAGTTGCCGGCCTCGACGGCATGCGCCGCCGCGCCGACCGTGTGGCCACCGGTCGTCGGTTCGCTCACTCAGGTACCCCTCGCTGTTCGGGTCTCACTCACACGAACACCGCCCACAACCCAGACTGACTGGTTCGGCCCGGTCTGGGTTCAGCCCAGCGGGACCCGAGGGTGGTGGCGGCGTCGGAACTCGCCCAGTCTACCCTGTGCAGGGCCCCGACCCTAATATCGACGTCCATTTCCGGGTCGATCTGTGGATAGGAGGGCACTGAGCGGCCCTCTGAGCCGATCTCCCCCCGTTCGTAGCCCCCCATACGGTCCCTTGACCTGCGTGGTTCTGAGCCGCGCCGAACCCGGACGGCCCCGGTGCCGTCCTAGACTGCGAGCCGTGCCGCCCACCTCGTCATCCCGGCGCACGCCGGGATCTCTGCCCGCCCGCTGGCTGCTGGTCGGCGTCGTCGTGCTGGCCTTGGCCGGCACCTGGCTGGCCGGCGGCTTCGAGAAGGCCGCCGATCGACTGGTCCGGCTGCCGGTCGGCACCGAGGTCGATCTGGGGCCGATGTCGTTCGCGGTGGACCGGGCCCAGGCGCGCCAGCGCACCGATTCCTGGACGGTGTACGTATTCGGACGCTGCCGCAACAACACCGACGAGCCGCTGGCGTCGACGAAGGACCGGCTGGTGCGCAACGCGTTCTCGATGCAGCATCCGGTGAACCGGCAGGTCACCGGCGAGGCCAGCTTGTTCTTCGGCCCCGGGGAAACCCTCGGCAAGTCCGACGTGCTCAACCCCGGCACCCCGATGGTGCCCTGCACGCTGGTCTTCAACCCGGACGACTTTCCGGCCACCGACTACATCTCGGTCGGCGCCTCGGAACTGGAGTGGATCGACGCCAGTCCGACCGGCGAGGGCCAGATGGTCTGGTCGGCGTCCCGAATGGCGTACCGGTTCGAGGTGCCGGTCGTCATGGAACCCGACGCTCCCTGAGGGAACCAGCGGTCACCGGGCCGGGGTCAGCACCGGGTGCGGCGCCGTCCCCCGATAGGCGGTGACCACCCCGGCCAGCCCCGCCAGCGAGCCGGCGGCATCCTCGGGGATCAGGTAGATCAACTCGCCGCGTGCCGTGCCGTCCACGCCCGCCGGCATGCCGCAGCCGCTGTCGAGGGTTCGCTTGCCCGAGTAGTCCAGTGGGCTCACGCCGCTCCAGCGCCGTCCATCGGCAGCCAGCAGGATCAACGAGCAGTAGCTGCCGTCCGCCGGTGGCCGGTAGTCGATCACCGCGACCGCCCAGAGCGCGCCGGCCGGTGCCGGCTGGTCACCGCGATCGGTGATCAGCATCGGGGTGGTGGTCAGCGAAGCCACCCGCATCGGCATGCCGCCCTCGGGCAGTGGGTCGGCCCAGGCTCCCGGTGCGGTCTGTTGCCAGCGCGGCGTGCTCCGGGCGCTCAGGTAGCCCACCCAGCCCACGGTGACGGCCAGCACGGCGAGGAACACCGCACCGGCCACCATCCACTGCCGGCTGCGCGCGTTCACCGATCCACCTCGACACGGCCTCGGGTGGTTCGGACGATGGCGTAGCGGTCCTTCTCCAGCGATTGCGCGGCGGCGTCCGGGGTCACTCCGAGGTCGATCTGGAGCTGCGGGTCGTAGGCGTAGATCGGTCCCCGGTCCAGCACCGTGAGGGTGAATCCGGCCAGGTCGTCCGGGCTGATCTCGAAGACCACGTCCTGGGTGATCCGGAAGCCGGGCTCGGGCACGGTGATCGGGTCGCGGGCGGCGAAGTTGCGGCCGTTGGATTCGCCGCCCACCGTCCAGTCGAGGCTGCGTCGCGTGCCGTCGGTGGCGATCGTGACGTTCACCGCCAGGAAGATCACCCCGGAACGGCCGACGAAGAGGTTGTCGGAGTAGAGCGCCTGCCCGATCGTGGACGAGTTGACGGTGATGGTCGAGTCGTAGAGCCGTCCGGGCTTGCCGACGGCCACCCGGGTGGTGTGTTCCTGGGGTGTCTCGCCGAGCCAGGTGTGCAGGCCGATCATCGCCAGGCAGGCGAGCATCGCGATCAGGCCGCCGGCCCACCGCCGGTTCACCGGGACTCCTCGGCGAGGGTCGTCGGCGCCTCGGCCTCGGCTCCGGCGTGCGCGGCGAAATGGCCCAGGCAGGCGTGGAAGGCGGTGGCCAGCAGCGCCCACCGCAGCGGTTCGGCGACCGCTGTGACGACCAGGTCGATCGGCGGACCGGCCACCGCCCAGAACGGTGCCGGGTGCCCGCCGAGCAGGCTGTCCAGGCCGCGGCGCAGCAGTTCCTCCCCGGTGCTCAGCACGCCGTAGCAGACGATGAAGGCGGCGAAGAAGGTCGGCCCCACTCCGAGCACCAGTCGCAACGACTGCCAGGTGGGCAGGTATTTGTCGTTCAGGTCACCGAAGAAGGCTTCCTGGACGCCGAGCGCCAGGCTGCGCTCCCGGTCGCCGACTTCGACCCGGCCGCGTCGCGCACCGACCCCGACCGGTTGGCCCTGGCGCCACAGGTCGGCGATGGAGACCACCTGGCTGCCGAACACCAGGGCAGCCAGCGCCAGCCAGAGCATCGGTTCCACCACCATCGCGGTCACCCCGGGCCAGATCACGTCCCACCACAACGTGCCGAGCTGCGCCAGCACGTTCGAGATGTCGATGCCGAGGCCGGCGAACAGCTGCTGCAACCCCCAGGACGGGTAGTCCAGCCAGACCCGGAAGGTCCGCTCGTCCACCCAGTGCCGCAGCCGGACCAGCAGCTGGCGTCCGCTCATCAGCACGATCAGCATGAAGAAGCCCTCCACCAGTGCGGCCAGCAGTCCCAGCGGCCGGAAGCCGGTGCGTTCGAACCACCGGTCGATCAGCCGCCGGACGACGTACAGTCCGACGATCACCCCCACCAGCACCCAGGCGCCGACCGCTCCCTGCGGGTTGAGCTGGGCCAGCACCGGGCGCTCGAAGGTGAGCCCGCCGAACACGTAGTAGTTGATCTGGATGTCGTTGGCGGCGTCGGTGACCACGTCGAACACCGCGTAGATGCCCAGGAACGGCAGCAGGGTGAGCGACAGCAGATGCGAGATCGAGGTGTCCCGGGGATCTTCCTCAGGCAGCGGCAGCGCCTGCCTGATCTGCAGTTCCTGACCGGTGATCCGCAGCCCGATGATGATCGTGGAGAGCCGGACGACGAATCCCAGCGACAGCATCAGTAGCGACAGCCAGGCACTGACGTCCACCACCAACGCCGCCAGCTGCGCGAAGACCCGATACCCCAGCCAGCCCAGCAGCACCACGACGAGAAGCCGCGGCAGCCTCCGCCACCACACCACGGCGGTGGTGGTGACTAGGTGATTCAGGGATCCCGCGAGGGAACGGACGGCCTCCATCGCGAGCGATCCTAACCGGCAGACGGGGTCGCGCCGGTCACTCTCAGCCGTAGGTGTCGCGCGGGCCGCGGCCGTCCCGGACGCTGCGCGGGCCGTGTTTCCAGCTCGGGGCGTCCGGGCCCTTGACCACGATCCGGGTCACGGTGCCGTCGCCGAGCTGTTCGTTGAGCCGGGCCACGATGGACGGCGCCAGCATCCGCAGGTTGGTGGCCCAGGCGGTCGAATCGGTGCGCACTCGCAGCACCTTCTTGTCGAAGCCCTCGGGGTGGGAGTGCTCGGCGTTGGTCGGTCCGACCAGGTCGGCCCAGCGGCCCAGCAGGTGCTGCAGGTTGACCTCCCTCGACCAGCCGCGGCTCGCGATCAGTTCATCGAGGGCCTCACCCAGCGGCTGCGGGTCGGCGGCGTTACGGGCGGACGGTTTCGACTTCGGTTTCTTCTTGCGCGGCTGCGGCGCAGATGGCATGCCCTGGGCGTTGCGGGCGATCATCCGGGCCAGGTCGATGCCGGACGGGTCATGCTCGGTCATGCTCCACCTCGCTCGCCTCGTCGATCTCCTTCACCTCGCCGCCGCCGACCTGGAACCGGCGTCCACCCAGCGCCGCCGGCACATCGGCCGCGACCGCCGCGGTGATCAGCACCTGTTCGGCCTCGGCGACCATGCCGGCCAGCCGCTCGCGGCGCATCTGGTCGAGTTCGGCGAATACGTCGTCCAGGATCAGCACCGGTTCCACCCCGTCGGCCCGCAGCAGATCGAAGGACGCCAGCTTCAGCGCCAGCGCGAACGACCACGATTCGCCGTGCGAGGCGTAGCCCTTGGCCGGCAACTCGCCGAGACTCAGCACGATGTCGTCACGGTGCGGGCCGACCAGGCAGACACCGCGGGCGATCTCGTCGGAGCGGCGTTCCGACATGGCCAGGATCAACCGGGCCTGCAACTCCCCGACCGAGGTGTCCGGCTCGGGCCCGATCGGGCTGCGGTAGGCGAGTTGGGCGTCGTTGTTGGTCGGCGCGATCGCCAAGTAGGCGCGCTGCAGATGTGGGGTGAGGTCGGTCAGGGTCCGCACCCGGGCCTGGATCAGTTCGGCACCGAAGCCGGCCAGCGACTCGTCCCACACCTCCAAGGTGGCGGCCGCGCCGTCCGGGATCGAGCGACCCCGTCCGGACAAGGACTTCAGCAGGGTCGAGCGTTGCCGAAGCACCCGGTCGTAATCGGATCGGACGCCGGCCAGCCGCGGCCAGCGGGTGGTGATCAGCTCATCGATGAAGCGCCGGCGCTCGCTCGGATCGCCCTTGATCAGGGCCAGATCCTCGGGCGAGAACAGCACGGTGCGCAGCGCCCCGAGCAGCTCCCGCGGCCGGCGCAGCGGCGCCCGGTTCAGGCTGGCCCGATTCTGCCGCCCGGGCAGCAGCTCGATCTCCAGCAGCAGTTGGCGCGGATCGTCCAGGCCGGCCTGCACCCGGCCCCGGACGATCGCCCGCTCGGCGGTGTGCCGCACCAGCGGCGCCTCGGACGCCACCCGGTGCGATCCCAGGGTGGCCAGGTAGTCGACGGCCTCGACCAGGTTGGTCTTACCCTGCCCGTTGGCACCGGTGAACGTGGTGACACCCGGCTCCAGCCCCAGCTCGACGCTCGCATACGAGCGGAAATCCGCAAGCGAAAGGTGGGTGACGAACACCCCGTCACCTTACGGCAGGACGACGGGACGCTACTGGCCGCCCTCGCTCTTCACCGCGTGCCCACCGAACTGGTTGCGCATCGCGGCGACCATCTTCATCGACGGCGAATCCTCCTGTTGCGAGGTGAACCGTGCGAACAGGGCGGCCGCCATCGTCGGCACCGGGACGCCCAGTTCGACGGCGGCGTTCACCGTCCAGCGGCCCTCACCGGAGTCGGCGGCATAGCCCTCGATGCCGTCCAGGTGCGGGTCGGCGTCCAGTGCCCGCACCATCAGGTCGAGCAGCCAGGAGCGGATCACCGTGCCCTCGCGCCACGACTTGAACACCTCGGGCACGTTCGTCACCTCACCGGACGCCTCAAGCAGCTCCCAGCCCTCGGCGTAGGCCTGCATCAGGCCGTACTCGATGCCGTTGTGCACCATCTTGGCGAAGTGCCCGGCGCCGACCTTCCCGGCGTGCACGAAACCGACATCGCCGTCCGGCTTGAGTGCGTCGAAGATCGGTTGGGCCAGCGCCACGTCCTCGTCGGCACCGCCGACCATCAGCGCATACCCGTTCTGCAGCCCCCACACACCGCCGGAGACGCCGCAGTCGAGGAACCGGATGCCCTTCTCGCCCAGGTTCGCGGCATGCCGGGCGTCGGCGGTCCATTTGGAGTTTCCGCCGTCGATGACCAGGTCACCGGGCTCCAGCAGCCCCTTGAGCTCTTCGACGGTGGCGTCGACCACCTGGATCGGCAGCATCACCCACACCACCCGGGGACCGGTCAGCTGGTTGACCATGTCGGCGAGCGAACTGGCGTCGCTCACGTCCGGATTCCGGTCGTAGCCCACCACGGTATGGCCACCGCGCCGCAACCGCTCGCGCATGTTGTTGCCCATTTTGCCGAGACCAACCAGACCGAGTTCCATGACGTTCCTTCCGCGGGGCGTGCGGTCGCGCGTTTGCGATCCGTCGTCAGGATGTCGCGGACGAACGGTGTTGTCGAGACCCTGCAGAGCTCAGGCGGGGAGCCGCATCAGCATGATCACGTGCCGGTAGTCGGTCTGCTGTTCGCCGTCCAGCTCGTTCAGCGCGGTCAGCAGGCAGGGCTTGCCGGGCGCGGTGAACGAGAAATGCACATACGGGGCGTCCAACGCCGTCAGCGCGTCGGCGAGGTAGTGCGGGTTGAACCCGGCCGCGGTCATCGCCAGGCCCTGGCCGGTCTCGTCGGTGACCACCGCTTCGAGTGCTTCGACGGCCTGCGCCTGATCACCGGTCGCGGCCTCCAGAGTGATCGTCTGGTCACCGATCAGCATGCGCAGGGACGTGTTCCGCTCGGCCACCAGGGCGACACGCTTCACCGCGGCGATCACCTCGGCGGTATTGGCCCGCACGCTGACCGTGGGCTGCACGTTCATCAGGTGCCGGACCTTCGGGAACTCGCCGTCCAGCAACCGGGTGGTGATCTCGCGGGTGCCGGCCGCGCCGGCACCTTCGAAGCCGATCAGGCCGTCGCCGTTACCGCCGCTGGCCAGGCTCAGCGTCACCACTTCGCCCGAGGTCATCGATTTGGCGGTCTCGCCGAGCACCCGGGCCGGCACCAGCGCCGCGCCGTCGCCCCCGGAACCGCTCGGCGTCCAAGGAATCTCCTTCAATGCCATCCGGTAGCGGTCGGTGGCCAGCAGCGACAGGGTGTCGCCCTCGATCTCCATCCGGACGCCGGTGAACACCGGCAGCAACTCGTCGCGACCCGCCGCCACCACGACCTGGGCCACCGCGCGGGAGAAGTCTTCGCTCTTCACCGTGCCGGTCGCTTCGGGCATCGTCGGGAGCGCCGGGTAGTCGTCGACCGGCAGCGTCTGCAGAGTGAACCGGGCGCTGCCGCAGACCAACTCCATCCGCGAGGTGTCGGCGGTGATGTCGACCGGCTTGTTGGGCAGCGAACGGGCGATGTCGGCGAGCAGCTTGCCCGAGACCAGCGCGACACCGTCGTCGGTGACCTGCGCCGGCACGCCGATCTGCGCGGACGTCTCATAGTCGAAACTCGACATCACGACCTGACCACCGGAGGCCTTCACCAACAGCCCCGCGAGGATCGGGACGCTGGGCCTGCTCGGCAGGCTACGAGCCGTCCAGGCGACGGCTTCGGCGAGAACATCACGATCGAGACGGATCTTCACGGGGCTCCCTTGCTCAGTACTCCGGACGACGATCATAACGGTGTCGTCCGACAGCTCTTCCACACATCACGGACCGGCTTACTTTTAGTGTCATTCGACGGGTAACCGTCAGTGGTAGTCATCACTGCTGTGGACACTGTGGATAACGCTTGACAAGCCTTGTCAGACGGCGTTTCGCGGCGGTATGCAGCTGTGCGTAACTCGAAATCACATGGGTAGTAGTTGCGGACGACTCCAGGCCCGCGAACGCCGTCCACAGGACAACGCGTTATCCACAGGAGTTCTCCACGACGGGAATCACCGACAACGAGCGGCGTCATCCTGCTGCTTCAGCGCTGAACGGCGCGCTGCTTGATCCGGTTGGTGAGCTCGGCGACCTGGTTGAAGACCTTGCGGTCCTCACTCATCAGGTGGCGGATCTTCTTGTTGGCGTGCATCACGGTGGTGTGGTCGCGTCCGCCGAACGACTGGCCGATCTTCGGCAGCGACAGGTCGGTGAGTTCGCGGCACAGGTACATCGCCATCTGCCGGGCGATCACCACGCCCTGGACGCGGCTGGCACCGCACAGATCGTCGGTGCTGATCGAGAAGTAGGCGGCCGTCTCGGACTGGATCAGGTTGGCCGTGATCGGGGTGTCGTCGCCGTGCTGGATCAGATCCCGCAACACCACCTCGGCGAGTGGTAGATCGACCTCCTGGCGGTTCAGGCTGGCGAAGGCCGTCACCCGGATCAGCGCGCCCTCGAGCTCGCGGATGTTGGTGGGGATCTTGCTGGCGATGAACTCCAGCACGTCGGGGCCGGCGGTGAGCCGCTCGGCGGCCGCCTTCTTGCGCAGGATCGCGATCCGGGTCTCCAGGTCGGGCGGCTGGATGTCGGTCATCAGCCCCCATTCGAACCGGCTGCGCAGCCGGGGTTCCAGCGCCTCCAACGATTTCGGCGGCCGATCGGAGGTGATCACGATCTGCTTCTGCGCCGTGTGCAGCGTGTTGAAGGTGTGGAAGAACTCCTCCTGGGTCTGGATCTTCGACTCCAGGAACTGGATGTCGTCGATCAGCAGCACGTCGACGTCGCGGTAGGTGCGGCGGAAGTCTGCCGTCCGGTTGTCGCTGATGGCGTTGATGAAATCGTTGGTGAGTTCTTCGGTGGAGACGTACTTGACCCGGCGGTTGGCGTGATAGCTGCGCACGTAGTGACCCAGCGCATGCAGCAGGTGGGTCTTACCCAACCCCGACTCGCCGTAGATCATCAGCGGGTTGTACGCCTTGCCGGGCGCCTCGGCGACAGCCACCGCGGCCGCGTGTGCGAACCGGTTGGAGCTGCCGATGACGAAGGACTCGAAGGTGTACTTCGGGTTCAGCCGGCCGCCGGACTGCTCGTCGACTCCAATGCGTTCGGCGGGCTGTTCGGAGCTGGTCTCGTCCGTCCCGGCCGGAAAATCGTCCTCGCTGAGTTCCCCGGCACCGGGCAGCACCACCGTGGCGATGCCGATCGGACGTCCGAAGTAGGTGGTCAGCTGATCCTCGACCCAGCCGCGGAGGCGGGATTCCACCCGGCCGCGGGTGAATTCGTTGGGAACGCTGACGATCACCGTGTTGTCCTGCATGGTGGCCGCATGGGTGCTGCGGAGCCACGCGCGGGAAGGGGGATCGGCTTCCGACCAGACGAACCGCCAGGCGTCCTCGAGATCAACGGGGCCGGGAGTCGTGGCCTGATGGTCGGGCACCTGCGCTCCCTTCCCTACGAGGTACTGCTCGATCGACCAGTCATCCACACAAGTTATCCACAGGGTGTGAATGGGAGCACGGCCCCACGGGAACGATGCCGCGTGACAGGTCAACGGAGCGAAACGCTAGTCCGCCCGGGGGCCATCCGCAAACTGATTCCCAGAAAATTCCGACCCTCTCGGCGTGTCGGCTCGACGGCGTCGGAGACCGCTCGGTTTGCCCAGAGTCTGCCCGGACGCGTAATCTTGGCAGGTCGCTACCAGCGACCCATCGCGTGCGCCCACAGTGGGCGCATCGGTTCGAGAACATTATGCAAGCCAAGCAAGACAGCGAAACTGAACGGGGAGCACTTCCGTGAGCAAGCGCACTTTCCAGCCGAGCAACCGGCGTCGCAGCCGCACCCATGGCTTCCGCCTCCGCATGCGCACCCGCGCCGGGCGCGCGATCATCTCGGCCCGCCGCAGCCGGGGCCGCGCCCGCCTCGCCGGCTGACCAACGCCCGACGAGCCGTCAGGTGCTGGCCAAGGCCGCGCGGCTTCGCACCGCCGAGGATTTCCGCTCCACCATGCGCCGGGGCGTCCGTTGTGGACGTCCCGGCCTGGTGCTGCACATGGTGCGCACCGATCAGCCGCCGTCCCGAGCGGGCTTCGTGGTGTCGAAAGCGGTCGGTAACGCCGTGCGGCGCAATCGGGTGAAGCGGCAACTGCGGCATCTGGTCGCAGAGCGGCTGGCCCGAGCCCCGTTCGAAGTCGATGTCGTGGTGCGGGCACTCCCCCATGTCGGTGGAGTAGCCGCCGACCTCGACTCGGCCTGGACGACGGCCACGCGCCGCCTGGGTGCCTCGTGAAATCCGTCCTGATCGCCCTGCTCAAGGGGTATCGCGCGGTGATCAGCCCGATCTACGGCCAGGTCTGCAAGTACTACCCGTCCTGCTCGGCCTACGCCCTGGAGGCCGTGACCGTGCACGGCGCGTGGCGTGGCACCGGCCTGGCTCTGCGTCGGCTCGGTCGCTGTCACCCCTGGTCACTGGGCGGTTATGACCCGGTTCCGGGAACCGAGGCCGCTCAGGCCTGGGCCGCTGAGCAGGCCGGCGCCGTCCCCCATGAGTTCCACTCTTCAACCGAATATCGAGGAGCAACGTGATCCCACCGATTCCGCAGATCGTGCCGATGGACCTGTGGGGTGATTTCCTCGGTGCGCTGAACACCATGATGCAGCCGCTGTACCTGGCGGTGTCGTGGATCATGTCCAGCTTCCACACCCTGTACGCCTCGTTCCTCGGCCCCGAGAACGGCTGGTCCTGGGCGCTCGCGATCATCTCGCTGACCGTGGTGATCCGCACCCTGCTGATTCCGCTGTTCGTCCGGCAGATCCGGTCGTCGCGCAATATGCAGATCCTGCAGCCGCAGT
Source organism: Micropruina sp. (assembly GCA_039811845.1). GTDB lineage: Bacteria > Actinomycetota > Actinomycetes > Propionibacteriales > Propionibacteriaceae > Micropruina. The sequence goes on from JBDHZN010000019.1 coordinate 11,125, forward strand.
TGAAGGCGCTGCAGGAGAAGTACGGCCATGACCGGGAGCGTCTCGGTCAAGAGACGATGAAGCTGTACAAGGAGGAAGGCGTCAATCCGATGGCGTCGTGTCTTCCGCTGGTGCTGCAGATGCCGATCTTCATCGCGCTGTACCAGGTGTTGTGGAACGCGTCCCAGGGTCACTCGATCGGCGTGCTGAGCGTCGAGCAGTCCGAATCGCTGCGGAACGCCACCATCCTCGGCGCCAAGCTGTCCGGTATCTTCTGGCCGCTGACCAACGGTTTCGGCGCGACCCAGATTCTCTGTGCCGTGCTGGTGATCAGCATGACCGCGGTGCTGTTCGTCACCCAGCTGCAGCTGATGCGCAAGAACATGCCCCCCGAGGCGCTGACCGGGCAGTTCGCCCAGCAGCAGAAGATCATGCTCTACGTCTTCCCGTTCATGTACCTGTTCATGGGCGTGAACATTCCGGTCGGCGTGCTGCTCTACTGGCTGGTCTCGAACGTATGGACGATGGTGCAGCAGTACATCCTGATCCACAACAACCCCGCCCCGAACACCCCCGCCTACCTCGACTGGGAGGAGCGGATGCGGGCCAAGGGCAAGGATCCGGACGATCTGGCGCGCAAGCGGGCCGGCAAGGGTCGGCGCCAGGCCCCCGCCCAGCCGGCCACCGACACCGGCAAGGTCGCACGGCAGGGTGGTAAGCCGTCCGACTCGACGCCGTCCGCGGACGGCGGCGGTTCCAGCTCCAAGGGTGGCGTGCAGCGCCAGCAGGTGCAGCGCCAGCAGCCTCAGCGGAGCAATCGGGCCTCGCGCAAGCAGGGGCCGCCCAAGCCGAAGACCAACCCCGGCCAGGCCTGATCAGGCCCGACAGGAGAGAAACGAAACGATGAGTGACGTGGAAACCGAAACTGAGGTCGCCGAGGCGCCCGCCGGTGAGGAGTCGAACCGGTCGAAGCGCGAGCAGGCCCTGGTGAACGAGGGCGAGATCGCCGCTGACTACCTTGAAGAGCTGCTCGACATCGCCGACCTGGACGGCGACATCGACACCTTCACCGAGGGCGGTCGCGCGCATGTGTCGATCGTCACCGACACCGACCTGCTGGTCGGCCGAGACGGTGAGGTGCTCGAGGCGCTGCAGGAGCTGGCTCGACTCGCGGTAATGACCGAGACCGGGCACCGGTCCCGGCTGATGCTCGATGTGGCCGGTCACCGCGACAAGCGTCGCAAGGAGCTGGAGATCCTGGCCAAGGACGCCATCGCTGAGGTCGTCGAAACCGGTGAGCCCGTCCGGCTGTCGCCGATGAACCCGTTCGAACGGAAGATCGTGCACGACGTCGTCGCCGGTGCCGGCCTGGTCAGCGAGTCCGAGGACGAGGAGCCGCGCCGCCGCGTCGTGGTGCTGCCCAAGAACTGACGCGAGTCGCAAGAACGGCCGGGGGATCACTCCCCCGGCCGTTTCGCGTTCGTACCAGTACGAGCGCGACCAGCCATTCGGTCGCGGACGCGGTGGGCGAGTGAGCTGGAGAAGCGAGAGGGCCGACCGCGCGTCGCATGCGACCGCGCGAAGGCTGTGGCCAAAGAGGCGGCGAAGCTCGCGGCCACGCAGGCGTCCCGGTAGAAATAGGGCGTGGAGATCGCGCGTGACGTGTTCGGTGACAGCTACCGACGGGCCCAGCAATATGTCGACATATTGGCAAGTCGAGGTGTCGACTGGGGATTGATCGGGCCACGCGAAGTGGACCGGCTCTGGCCACGCCACGTGCTGAACTCATTGGCCATCGCTCCCATGATCGGCGAGGGACGCACCGTGGTCGATGTCGGGTCGGGCGCGGGCCTGCCCGGTATCCCGCTGGCCATCAAACGACCGGATCTGTCGGTGACGCTGCTCGAGCCACTGCTCCGGCGGGCAAACTTCCTCACCGAGGTGGTCGCCGAGCTGGGCCTGACCGAGCGCGTCACCGTGATTCGCGGGCGCGCCGAGGAGCACCGCGAGCGCTACGACGTGGTCACCGCACGGGCCGTGGCGGCACTACCCAAGCTGCTGGGTTGGTGCTTGCCCCTGCTGGCGCCGCGGGGTGAACTGCTGGCATTGAAGGGTGAAAGCGCCGAGCAGGAACTGGTCGAAGCACAGAAGCTGCTCCGCCGGCGGCGGCTGAGCGGCGAAGTGGTCAAGGCGCCCACCCCTGGCACGGACGAGACGACCTGGGTGGTGCGCATCCGCTGAGGCTGTTGGTCGAGCTTGTCGAGACCCTCGGAAGGATCTCGACAAGCTCGATCAGTGGCGTGTGGGTGCGATTAGCCAGCCACGCCCGCGCGTAGACGCTCGTCCACGGTCTGCGGCTGTAGGCTCGGACACCGAGCATTCGGTCCGACGAAAGCAGGCAGGTAACCCTCGATGGCGTCCGTTTCACGTGGAACACTTCCCCCTCTGATGGGAGCACTGCTGTGACGCAATCCACCGCCCCGCGCCGCGTGGCCTACGACACCGTCGAGTTCACGCCTCCCCCGGCCGAGTTGCCCGACGCCTCCGTTCCACGTGAAACATCGGCGCTTCCTGCGCCGGATTCCCCCCGCGTGATCGTCATCGCGAACCAGAAAGGTGGCGTCGGTAAGACCACGACAGCCGTCAATCTCGCGGCCGGGCTCGCCCGGGGTGGTCTCAACGTCCTGGTCATCGACCTCGATCCGCAGGGCAACGCGTCCACCGCACTCGGCGTTGAGCATGAGGCTGGGGTCTCCGGCACCTACGAGGTGCTGATCGACGGCGAGGCGATCGAGCGCCACGTCCAGCCCTGTCCGGACGTCGACGGACTCTGGGTGCTTCCCGCCACCATCGACCTGGCGGGTGCCGAGATCGCGCTGGTCGATAAGCCCGGACGCGAGAGCCGGCTGCTGCGGGCAATCGATCGATTGGTCGCCCGTCACCGCATCGACTACATCTTCATCGACTGTCCGCCGTCGTTGGGCCTGTTGACCCTCAATGCCTTGGTGGCTGCGCAGGAACTCCTGGTTCCGATCCAGTGTGAGTATTACGCCCTGGAAGGCGTCTCTCAGTTGCTGCGCACCATCGACCTGGTCAAGGGAAGCATGAACGACCGGCTGCGGCTTTCGACCGTCGTCCTGACCATGTTCGACGGGCGTACCCGGCTATCGACGCAGGTGGCGAACGAGGTGCGGACCCACTTTCCCACCGAGACGTTGACCACGGCGATCCCCCGCTCGGTGCGGGTGTCCGAGGCACCCAGTTACGGTCAGACGGTGATCACCTACCACCAGGCCTCCGCGGGAGCGCAGGCATATCTTGCCGCCGCGGAAGAGATCGCCCGACGCGGCGCCAAGTAGCGGCCGCCTCAAGTGAGTGAAGTGAAAGGACGACGATGACCGTCACGAAACCACGTTCCGGACTGGGTCGGGGTCTCGGCGACCTGATTCACCGCACCGACCCGGAACTGGAACCGCAGCGGCCCGAGCCGCTGGCGGTCGAACCACCCGAGGGCTCCTATTACGCCGAGCTTCCGGTCGACAGCATCCGTCCCAACCCCAAGCAGCCGCGCCAGGTGTTCGAAGAGGACGCTCTGGACGAGCTGGTCGAGTCGATCCGCGAAGTCGGGTTGCTGCAGCCGATCGTGGCACGCCCGTTGGGTGAGGATCACTACGAGTTGGTCATGGGGGAGCGCCGGCTGCGGGCCAGCCAGGCGGCCGGTCTGGCCACCATTCCCGCGATCGTGCGGCCGACGTCCGAGCACGATCTGTTGCGGGACGCCCTGCTGGAGAACCTGCACCGCGCGCAACTCAATCCGTTGGAGGAGGCGGCTGCCTACCAGCAGCTGCTGACCGACTTCGACTGCACCCAGGAAGAGCTGTCCACCCGGATCAAGCGCAGCCGTCCGCACATCAGCAACACGATCCGGTTGCTCCAGTTGCCGGCGCCGGTTCAGCGCCGGGTCGCCGCGGGGGTACTGAGCGCCGGTCATGCGCGCGCGATCCTCGGGCTGGGTGATCCGCTGGCCATGGAGCGGTTGGCGCAGCGGGTCGTCGCCGAGAACCTCTCGGTGCGTGCGGTGGAAGAGATCGTCGCCCTCGGTGACGGACGCGAGCCCAAGGCTCCCCGGCAGCGGACCACCCGCGAGCCGAGCGAGCGGGCGTCCGTCCTTGCGGATCGCCTGGTCGAGCGCCTCGATACCCGGGTCAACGTGGTGATGGGCGCCAAGGGACGCGGTCGCATTGTGATCGACTTCGCCAACGACGACGACCTCGGACGCCTCGTCGAACTCCTGGCCTGACCAGCAGCTGAAGTTCTGTCATCCCGGGCTTGCCCCGGGATCTCGCCGTGCCCGCCGCCAAGGGACCAAGGAAACGGCCGCAATTTTCAGCGACTTATCTATAAGAATATTTGTCGATAAATCGCCTTGTAATGAGACCGCTCTGACGGGACAGGGGCGTCAACAGCAGCGATCGCGGGTAGCCTCGGCAGGGTGATCACCGCCGAAGACGTGCCTGCCGTTCGCTCCGCCTTGATGCGTTACCGGGTCATGGCCTGGATCGTCGGCGTTCTGCTGGTGGTCCTGGTGTGTGTGGGCGTTCCGATGAAGTACTTCGGGCACAACGACACCGTGGTGACCTGGACGGGCGTGCCGCACGGGTGGCTCTACCTGCTGCTGCTGATCACCGCCTACGACCTCGGACGCCGGGTCAACTGGCCGTGGCTGCGGCTGATCCTGATCGCGTTGGCCGGCACGGTGCCGTTCCTGTCCTTCGTGGCCGAGCGTTACGCGACCAAGGACGTCCATCGGCGGCTGGCCGAGGCAGAGAACGGGGGAGTGGTCGGCGACGACCAGCCCGAGGTTCGGACAGCGGAGGGTTAGACGTCCCGACTGATGCCCATGCCACTGGTGCGGGCGCCGCGCTTGCCCATGCTGTGGGCGATCTTCCAGGTCATTCCGAGCGCGAACAGCGCGAACACCCACCATTGCAGGGCGTAGCCGCTGTTGCGCCACGAGCCCTCGCCGTCCGGAAGGGTGACGGACGCCGGCGCCAGCCCCTGCTGCCCGGACTCGGTCGAGTCCAGGGTGATGAAGCCGGGCATCAGCGGTTCGTCCCAGAGCTGTGCCAGCTGCGGCAACCGGACGGAACCGAGGTTGTAACCCCTAGCCAGCGAGTGATCGGCACCGGGTTCGGAGGGCAGGAAGATGCCGGTCTGGGCATGCTCGCCACTCGGCGGGGCAGGTGCGTCGGCCCCCTGAGGGATGGTGCCGCGCACCACGGGCAGCACCCGTCCGTCGGCCAGCTGCAGCGCCGACAGCACCCGGACCACCCCGTCGGCGCCGAGCACCCGCTCCTGCTGATCGGGCAGATAGTGCCCGGAGACACTGGTGGGCTTGCCGTAGATGTCGCCGACGGTGCCGTCGGGCGAGACGAAGTCGAGCAGCGGCACCGGGGCCTGCTGCGCGCGTGCCTGCGCGGACGCGTTGCCCTGGTCGGTGAAGACCTGCAGCTGCCACAGCCCGAGCCAGGTCATCACCACCGCCGCCACCACGCCGGCGAGCAGCACCAGCGCCTGTTTCACTCGCAGCGGCATCGTTCAGCCCCGGACGCCGGACGGACCCCGGCGGTACGCCTGCCGGACGAGAGCGGCGCACAGCCGCCCGAAGTCTTCGCCGGCTGCTTCGACCGCCAGCGGCACCAGAGACGTCTCTGTCATGCCGGGGGAGACGTTGGTCTCGATGAACACCGGGCCGGCGGCGCCGACGATGATGTCGGTGCGGGACAGATCGCGCAGCCCCAGCCGGTCGTGCACCCGTAGCGCCAGCTCCGCGCAAGCCCGGGCGACCTCGTCGTCCAGCTCGGCGGGGCAGATGAACCGGGTCTCTCCGGCGGTGTAGCGAGCGGTGTAGTCGTAGACCCCGGACCGCGGCCGGATTTCCACCGCAGGCAGGGCACGTAACCCGTCACCGGTGTCCACCACGGTCACAGCGACCTCGGTCCCCTCGATGAACTGCTCGATGACCGCCATCTCACCATAGGCATACGCCGCCACCATGGCCGCTGGCAGCGCCTCGGCCACCGACACCTTGGTGCAGCCGAGCGCCGAGCCGCTGCGGTTCGGCTTCACCATCAGCGGTAGTCCGAGCCGTTCGACGAGCGCCGCGACCAGGGCCTGTGCGCCGAGTTCACGGAAGACCGAGTTGGGCAGGGCGACCTGGGCCGGTTTGGAAACCTCCAGCAGCGGTGTGCAGATCGACTTGTCGAAAGCCCGCTGCGAGGCCGGCCCGGTCGACCCGACATAGGGGACGCCGAACAGGTCCAGCACTTCGCGCAGCGAGCCGTCCTCACCGTCGCCGCCGTGCAGCACCGGGAACACCACAGCGTCCGGGGTGGAGGCGAACAGCTCGGCCAGCCCGCGGGTGACGTCCGCTTCGATCACGCTCAGGCCCTGGTCACGCAGCGCTTGAGCGACCCGGCGTCCGGATCGCAGCGACACGTCGCGTTCGTGGGAGAGTCCTCCGGCGAGGACGACGACGGTGCCCGGTTGGCTGCTCATGACTGATCCTCAGGTGATGTCCGGTGCGGGACCGGCGGTGACGTCGCGGTACAGGTGTTCGCCGGCACTGATCCCGAAGGTGTGCAGGGTGTCGAGCTCGTCGCGCAGCACCTCGCCGAGCCGGCGGGTGCCCTCGATGATCCGTTCCGGGGTCGGGAAGCAGTAGGAGAGTCGCATGTTCCGGCTGCCCATCCCGTCGGCGTAGAACGCGGTGCCGGGGACGTAGGCCACCCGGGCCGACACAGCCCGGGGCAGCATCGCCTGCGAATCCAGCCCTTCCGGCAGGGTGACCCAGACGAAGAAGCCGCCGGTCGGGTGTGTCCAGGTGCTGCCCTCGGGCAGGTTCTCGGCCAGTCCCTGCAGCATGGCATCGCGGCGCGCCCGGTACATGTCGCGGTACACCTGGATCTGGCCGCGCCAATCGAACTGATGCAGGTAGGTCGAGATGGCGAACTGGCTGAACACCGGCGGCGCCAGCGTGGCTGACTCTTGCGCCAGGGTCAGCTTCTCGCGGACGGCGTGCGGCGCCAGCGCCCAGCCGACCCGGAAGCCGGGCGCGAAGGTCTTCGAGAACGACCCCAGGTACACCACCCGCTCGGAATCCATCGAACGTAGCGCCGGCAACGGGTCGCCCTCGATGGCGAGCAGCCCGTACGGGTTGTCCTCGACGATCAGCAGGTCGAGCTCATGGGCGATCGCGATCAGCTCGCGTCGCCGCTCGATGGTCTGGGTCACGCCGGTCGGGTTCTGGAAGTTCGGGATGGTGTAGAGGAATTTGATCCGCTTGCCGGCGGACCGGCAGGCGGCCACCGCCTCGCGCAACGCCTGCGGAACGATGCCGAACTCGTCCATCGCAACATGCACGACCTGCACCTGGTAGGCGCGGAAGGTGCCGATCGCGCCCACATAGGACGGCGCCTCGGCCAGGATCACGTCGCCGGGGTCGCAGAAGACCCGGGTGACCAGGTCGAGGGCCTGCTGCGAACCACAGCTGACCACGACGTCGTCAGGATGGGCGGCGATCGCCTCTTCGGCCATCACCTGGGTGATCTGTTCGCGCATGAACGGCTCACCTTGGCCCGAGCCGTACTGCATCGCCTGGGTGCCGCGCTCGCGGATCAGGGACGAGATCGCCTCACCGATCGCTTCGCGGGGCAGATCGGCGATGTTCGGCATGCCGCCGGCCAGCGACACCACCTCGGGCCGGTTGGCCACCGCGAACAGGGCCCGGACGGCGGACACGGTGAGCCCGTGGGTGCGCTCGGCGTAGGTGTCGATCCACGGATCGAGCACCGTGTCACGACGTTGAATGGGTTCCGGCAGGCTCACCGCGCCAGCTTATCCAGCCGCGGCGGTTCCCTAGAATGAACGTGACTTCCGTGCCGAAGGTGGTCGGAGTTCAGGAGGACGCCGTGGTCAGCATCGAGCTGGTCGGACCGGGCACCGTGCGTGGCCTGGCCTGCCCCTACTGCGGGCGTCCCATGCCGCTGGACGAGGCGGGCATGGTCGCCGCTCAGGCGGCCTGGGGCTGGTGCGGCGCGCTGGCGATCGATGGCCGCAAGACGGTGGGGCTGCTGCTGGTTTCAGCGACCGCGTCGAGCGACCCACGGGCCACCGTGACGCGGATCGGGGCCGGCTGGGTGACTCCGGGCCACACCCGGCGCGGAACCGGCCGTGCGCTGCTGCACGCGTTGGCCGGCGGCCTGCACCGAGCCCGGGTCGGCGCACTCTTCGCCACCGCCGACCCGTTGCGGCGCTGTGCCGCGCTGCCGTCCGGCTTCCTGGAAAGCACCGGTTTTGTCGCGACGACCCAAGCTCGCACCTGGCGGCTGGACCTCAACGCAGCCGTGCCCGCAGCCCGGAGTTCGGTGCTCGTCCGGCTCGAACGCCTAGTGCAGGCAGTGCGTCCGGTGGCGCCGCCCGAGCCGGCGGGACGAGATCAGATGAACTCGTCGAGGGCCCGGAGCAGTGCGGCCTTCGTCTTGCCACCGGTGAACGACTTGACCAGTTCGCCGCCCGAGAAGATCTGGATGGTCGGCAGCCCGAGCACACCCTGTTCGGTCGGGATGCGTGGGTTGGTGTTGGTGTCGAGGGAGTAGAAGTCCATCCGGTCGCCGTATTCGCCGGCGAGCTCCTCGATGATCGGGGCGATCTGGCGGCACGGCGCGCACCAGTCGGCCCAGTAGTCGACCAGCACCGGCTTGCCGGCGCGGATGACCTTTGACTCGAAGGTGTCGTCGGTGACGGCGGTGACGTTGGCCACGGGGTTTCCTCTCGTTGCGGACGGCGGGAGCGGCGTCGGTCAGACGATAGCTTCGAGCGCCGACAATTCAGCGTCCTGCAGCTCGGCGCTCGGCTCGCCGACATCGTGCAACTCGGCCAAGTACCGCTCGGCGTCCAGAGCCGCGGAGCAACCGGTACCGGCCGCGGTGATCGCCTGCCGGTAGGTGTGGTCGACCAGATCGCCGGCGGCGAAGACGCCGGACAGGTTGGTCTGGGTGGAGCCCGGCTGGACCAGCACATAGCCGGCGGGGTCGGTGTCGACCTGGCCGCGCACCAGTTCGGAGCGCGGGTCGTGGCCGATCGCGATGAAGCAGCCCTGCACGGCCAGCTCGCGCTGTTCGCCGGTGACCGTGTCGGTCAGTGTCAGCGAGGTGAGCGACTGCTCGCCGTTGATCGACGCCACGGCCGAGTTCCAGGCGAAGGAGATCTTCGGGTCGGCCGCCGCGCGGGCCACCATGATCTTGGACGCCCGCAGCTCGTCGCGGCGGTGCACCACGGTCACCGAGGACGCGAACCGGGACAGGAAGGTGGCCTCCTCCAGCGCCGAATCGCCGCCGCCGATCACCGCGATGTCCTTGTCGCGGAAGAAGAAGCCGTCGCAGGTGGCGCACCAGCTGACGCCGCGTCCGGACAGCCGGTCCTCACCGGGCAGGCCCAGGCGCCGGTAGCCCGAGCCCATCGCCAGGATGACCGCCTTGGCCCGGTGGGTGCCGCCCTCGGAGTCGGTGACCGACTTGATCGGGCCGGTCAGGTCGGCCTCGACGATGTCGTCGGTGACGATCTCGGCGCCGAACCGCTCGGCCTGCGCCCGCAGGTTTGCCATCAGCTCAGGGCCCATGATGCCCTCGGGGAAGCCGGGAAAATTCTCCACCTCGGTGGTGTTCATCAGGGCACCGCCGGATTCCAGCGCACCCTCGAAGACCAACGGCCTGAGGTCGGCCCGGGCGGCGTAGATGGCCGCGGTGTAGCCCGACGGGCCGGAGCCGATGATGATGACGTCGCGGATCTCTGACATGGCGTCCTTCGTGGAGTAAGGGGAGAAGGCCAGCCTAACCGCCGGTCGCTTCGCTGGAACAACACAAGCGCCTCCGGGCGGTATTCCCGGAGGCGCTTGTTGTTGAGTGGTGAGCCGGCTCAGGAGCCTTCCTTGGCGTCCAGGCCGGCGCGATGGAGGTACCCCGGAGACTGGTCGCCGCCGTAGGACGGATCGACGCCCGGCTCACGAGGATCGTGCCTGTGCGGGGCATTCTCGCCGCCGTAGCTCGGATCGACCTCAGGGTCGTTGTGCGGATGCGGACGCTCGGACCCGCCGTAGCTCGGGTCGACGCTTGGGCTTTGCTCTTCGGTCATAACTCCCTCTTTCTCAGGTCGCTCATGATTGCTTGCCCCAGAAACCGTCCGGGGCAAATAATTCATCGACCAGCTCTGCAGCCAGATTAGCCTCCAGCACCAGGTCGAGCACTGTGTACCGCTTCCGGATCATCTGGGCCCGCCGGTAGGTGTCGCGGAACTGCTGCCAGGTCAGCTCGATGTCGTACGGGTGCGCCGGCGCGCCGGCGGCCCGCAGCATCCGCTGCAACTCCGCGGCCCCGATCATCTGCGCGGTGAGCTTCTCCTTCAGCGCGGGCCAGATCGACACCAGCCGCGACAGCCGGCCGGCCAACGCGTCGGTGTCGCAGTACTTCGCCAGCGACTGGGCGACGATCTCGTCGGCCAGATGCGGCTGATGATCGGCGCGGACCCGGGCCTCGATCTGCTCGGCGCTCGGCCAGGCCGCCACCGCGGCATCGACGTCGAGCGCCGACAGGTCACGTTCCAGTAGCCGCTCGTAGAGCGCGGCCACGGCGACGCTGCCCACCGCCACCTTGAAACCGTGGGAGAGTCGCCGCGGAGTGATGTCGACGCCGTGGCCCTCCATCTCCCACAGATGGCTGAACAGGTGCTCGGCCCCGGACGCCGGACGCGACGACGCCGCGGCCTGCATGGCGAGGCCCGACATGATCAGGCCCTCGGCGAGTTCGCCGGTGGCCTGCAGATCGCCGGCGGCCAGCGCCTCAGGACGGGACAGCGAGGCGTGCAGTGGGCCCTGCACCAGTTCCCAGACGTCGGGATCGACGGCTTCGACGCCGACGGCGTCCGCCAGGATCCAGTCGGCGCCGGCGGTGACCTTGCCCAGCAGGTCGCCGTAGCCGGAGGCGGTCATCACCGCGGGCGCCGCCGCCAGCACCGTCCAGTCGCTGATGCAGGCCGCGGGTGCCGGGCAGTCGAGGGTCTGCTTGTAGCCGCCGACGGCGATCGACGAGCCGAAGGCCGTGTAGCCGTCCATCGACGCGGCGGTGGCGACCACCAGGTAAGGACGGCCCAACTCACCGGAAGCCCGCTTCACGATGTCGTTGAGGGTGCCGGCACCGACCGCGACGGCGACGACGTCCTGGCCGCTCATCGCGTCGCGCAGCAGCTCGCAGTTCTCGTACTTCGCGTACAACTCGGGAGCGCCGGGAAAGACGTGGGGCTCGGCGACGTCGACGCCGCCGGCCCGCAGCGCCTGCAGCACGGCGTCGCCGGCCACCGACATCGTCCGCTCGTCACCGACGACCAGCGCGGTGCGCCCGGGGAAAGTGGTGCGGTAGACCTCTGCGATCCGGGCGATGGCGCCGGGTTCGGCCAGCACGGCCTTGGTGTCGGTGGAGGTGCGCAGGGCGCGTTCGATCAGTTCGGACACGATCCGCTCACTCCCAGTTGTCGTCGGTCCAGCCCAGCTCGTCCCAGGCGGACTGCGGAATCAGCCGATCCACCCGGTCCATCACGTAGGAGGGTTGATGCTCAGGCGAGAGCGCGCGGACGTCGGCGGCCGTCGCTTCGCCGGTGAGCACCAGGCCGGACACCATGCCGGTGTCCAGCGCCATCTGGATGTCGGTTTGCAGCCGGTCGCCGACCATCACCGAATGCTCGACGCGGGCGTCCAGGCCCTCCATGGTGACCTGCAGCATGATCGGGTCGGGCTTGCCCAGTGACTTCACGCACTTGGTGCGGGTGCAGGCCTCGATGGCCGCGGTGATCGAGGCGCAGTCGGGCTCACCGCGTCCGCCCGGGAAGGGGCAGAACCGGTCCGGGTTGGTCTCGATCAGGAAGGCCCGCTTGTAGAACCAGATCGCGTCGAAGGCGATCTGCAGCTTGCGGTACTCGAAGGTCCGGTCGTAGCTGGCGATCACGATGTCGATCTCTTCGGGATCGTCGCTGAGGGTGAAGCCGGCCTTGACCAGTGCGCGCTTGAGCGGTTCCTCGCTGATCGGGAACAGCACCGCGTCCGGATGGTTCGCCAGCAGCCACTTGGTGGTGGTGACGATGGTGTTGGAGATGTCCTCCACCGGGGTGGGGAGCCCGAGCTTGGTCAGCTTCCGGGCGTACATCTCGGGGTCCTTAGTGGGGTTGTTGGAGAGGTAGCGGATGGGGATCTCCCGCCGGCGCAGCTCGTTGATCATCCGAGCCGCGCCGGGCAGGAGGTGGTCCCCTAGGTAGATCGTGCCGTCCATGTCGAACACATAGGCGTCGTAGAACTCATCGGGGTGTTTCAGGACATCTTGCATGGCGGCACGCTCTCCATTCTTCTGTGGGAACTGGGTTAGTTGCTGGCGCCCATCATGGCGGCCACGATCCAGATCAGGGTGGTGGCCAGGAAGATCGCGACGGCCGGCGGATCGATGTGGCTCTTGCCGCGGGACTGGAACAGTCGGGCAGAGGCCTCACCGAGGAACGACGACACCGTGGCGAACGCGGCTCCGATCAGGATGGCACCCACCGCCAGGCCGTAGTCGACGCCCAGCGGGGTGTCCATCTTCAGGCCGTGCAACGTGGCCGCGGAGATGACGTGCTGGCCGGCCAGGATCGGGTAGAACACGATCGCACCCAGACCACCGATGATCGTCATGTGGTGGGTGACGGGCGAGTTGTAGCCGATGTTCAGGAAGAAGATCGTGATCGCCGAGATGGCCCACGGGAAGGCCGCCGCGAACATGCCCACACCGGGGAAGTTGACGGCCAGCAGCAGGGCGATCGAGGCGCCGAGCAGACCCGGAAAGATGCCCAGGGTGAGCAGCTGCGGGCCGGTCTCCTGGTAGCGGATCCAGACGCTGTGCTCGTGGGGAGCGAACTTGTTGCCGGTCTTGGCGTAGCTCTCCGGGTTGAGCAGCGACCGGTCGGCGAAGATGAAGCGGGTGGCGATGCCCAGCGTGGCCACGGTCAGCGCCACCGTGTCGGTGTGCCCGCCGAACCACGGGATCTTGGCGAAGACATAGCTGTTGAGCAGCCAGCCGACCACGCCCGTCCCGGCCGCGACCAGCAGCACGTCCATCTTGCCCAGCCGAGCCAGCGGCTGCGCGATGTCCTTGCCGTTGTCGGTGTAGCCCCTCATGGCGGCGTAGGCAGAGCCGGCAACGGCGCCGGTGAAGGCGATGTGCGGGCCGGTGAAGGGGCCGAAGGCCACATAGCTGAACAGGAAGCTGGAGACGTCGGCGCCTCCAGCAACCCCTGCGGCCGTCGCCGCCAGGCCGGCGAAGCCGGTGATCACGAAGGAGAAGTTGCCGCCGACACACGCACCGAAGAATCCTCCGGCCGCAGCGACGAGCAACAGGAATACGATTTCCATGGTTGCCACGCTTTCGAATGTGAGTGCTGGTTGGTCCAGCCCCGACCGGGCTGGATGACTGTGTGTGAGTCAGTCGCAGGACTGCTCGGTGGCCGCAAGGGCCATTCGTACTCCTTTGCACGAGGTTGGCGGGTCCGCCGACTGGGCCCGCTGGGGTGAACCTACCAGTGGGTGAGGTGTTAGTAACAGCTTTTGTGAGAGGAAACGCCGGGTCGAACGATCAGGTCAACCAGCCGCGCGGACGACCCGGACGCCCTTCTCGCGGAGGTCCTCGATGGCCTCGTCAGGAGTCTGGGAGTCCATGATGACCTGGTCGAAATCGGTCATCGAGGCGAAGGTGTGCAGGGCCCGCCGGTCGAGCTTGGTGTGGTCGAGAAGCAGGATCGACTTGTCCGCGGAGGCCATCATCGCCCGCTTCACCTGGGCGCAGTCCTCGTAGGGGTGGTAGCAGAGCAGATCGCTGATGCCGGACGCCGACAGCAGGCAGTAATCGGCACGAATGTCGGCGATCACATGGGTGGTGGTCTGACCCACCATCGCCTCGGACCACGCCTGGTACTCGCCGCCGGTGACGAACAGCCGGATTCCGGAGCGACGCTCCAACTCACGGGCGACAAGCATCGAGTTGGTGACCACGGTGAGCGGCACGAGTTCCAGCATGCGCAGCACCCACAGCGCGGTGGTGGAGTCGTCGACCAGGATGGAGCTGCTCGGGCG
>JBDHZN010000020.1:0-25242 GCA_039811845.1 Micropruina sp.
TGTTGCCCGGTGCCGCCACGGTTCTGGTGATCGTCCCCGAAGGCTGGGGCGTGCAGTGCGACCGGCTCGGCAAGACCTGGGGCACGATCACCAGCAAGGTGCCCAGCCAGGCGGCCTGGGGTAATCCGCTGATCGTGGCCCGAGGCTCGGTCGGCCTCGGCACCTTCAAGGCGCGCGGTGCGAACTGGTTCGATCGCCGGCGTCTCGGCCAGGACCGCTGACCTCGGATTCCATGAATTGCTGAAGGGTGGCGGTCAACGCAGCCACTTCGGCCTTCAGCTCCTCGATGGACCGTTCGCTCTCGTCCTGGCTGGGACTCGATACCCGCTGCACCAGCCAGGCGGCCACGGTTGCGGTGACGACACCGATCAACGCGATGCCGGCGATCATCAGCACCGCCGCCACCAGGCGTCCCTCAACGGTCACCGGGTAGTGGTCGCCGTAGCCGACGGTGGTGATCGTGGTCAGCGCCCAGATCGGACGCCCGGGGCGGGGTCGCTGGCTGAGCGAGGGCCGGACGGCGAGCCGAGCCGCCGGCCCGCTCAGCTCACTTCGCGGGGGCGAGGATGACGCTGGCGCCGGCGTCCACGAAGTCGGCGTCCTGGTCGTCGAACCACTGACCGTTCTCGCCGAGGTAGCGGAACGCGACGATGTAGTCGGACGGCAGGGTGACGGTGGCGCTCATGGTGCCGTTGGAGCGCTTCTTCAGCGGGTCGGTGCCGGGGGTCCAGTCGTTGAAGTTGCCCACCACGGACACCTTGCCGGCGGGGTGATCGGACGGCAGCGCGAAAGTGATCTTGCGGGTGGTGGACTTCCGGGAGCCGGTCAGCTTCAGCATCGGGGTTTCAAGCCTTTCGATTCGTGCAAAAGAGTTCTCAGTGGGCACCGAGAGGGGGAAGGCTGCCCACGGCCAAGTCTGACAGCTATTAGTTGATGTGACTATTTCGGGCGTGTCCGCAGAGGAAGCCGACCGTGCTCCCGGTACCGTAACTCGATTGGCGATGTCGAGATCGCTCTGCGATGCAGGGAAGCCGGCCCGATTTCGGGTTGTGATACGACATCGGCGAGCTTTCCCTCCATCGGACGGCGATGTCGAGATCGCCGGCCCTCGGGAAGCGGTCGCGCACCCCCTCAGCCGATCCGCTCCAGCACCAGCGGTTGCGGCGGCGCCGCCTCGTCGCCGATCTGCCAGCCGTCCCTCAACGCCTCCTCGGCCCGCGCGAACCTCTCCGGGGTGTCGGTCAACAGAGTGAACACCGGCTGACCGGTAGTGACCTCCTCGCCGACACCGGCGTGCCAGCGGACGCCGGCCGCCGCCTGCACCGGATCACCCCGACGGGCCCGTCCGGCGCCGAGCCGCCAGGCAGCCACGCCGACCGCGTAGGCGTCCAGCCTGGTCAGCAGGCCGGAACGCGGTGCGGTGATCACCCGCTGATGACGGGCCTTCGGCAGTGGCGCATCCGGGTTGCCACCCTGGCCGCGGATCATCGCCCGCCACACCTGGAGCGCCCGTCCGGAGCGCAGCGTCTCCGCCGGGTCGGCCTCGATGCCGGCCAGGTGCAGCATCTCCCGGGCCAGGGTGAGGGTCAGTTCGACGACATCGGCCGGGCCGCGTCCGTGCAGCACCTCGACCGCCTGTTCCACCTCGATCGCGTTGCCGGCCACCCGTCCGAGCGGTGCCTCCATCGCGCTCACGTAGGCAACGGTCGCCACCCCGGCGGCCCGGCCCAGCCCGACCATGGTGCGGGCCAGTTCGACCGCCCGCTCCCGGTCACGCATGAAGGCACCCGAACCGGTCTTGACGTCGAGCACCAGGGCGGGGGTGCCCTCGGCGATCTTCTTGCTCATGATCGAGGACGCGATCAGCGGGATCGACTCCACGGTGCCGGTGACGTCGCGCAGCGCATAGAGCTTCCGGTCCGCTGGGGCCAGCCCGGGGCCGGGGGAGCAGATCACCGCGCCCACCTCGTCCAGCAGGTGCAGCATCTCCGCAGGTGCCAGGTCGGCGCGCCAGCCGGGGATCGCCTCCAGCTTGTCCAGGGTGCCGCCGGTGTGGCCCAGGCCGCGTCCGGACAGTTGCGGGACGGCGGCGCCGCAGGCGGCGACGATCGGCGCCAGCGGCAGGGTGATCATGTCGCCGACACCACCGGTGGAGTGCTTGTCGACGACCGGACGCCGCAACGCCGAGAAGTCCATCCGCTCGCCGGTGTCGATCATCGCCGCGGTCCAGGTGCTCAGCTCGCCGGCGTCCAGGCCGCGGAAGACGATCGCCATCGCCAGTGCGGCCATCTGGTCGTCGCCGACCGCGCCGTCGGTATAGGCGCGGATCAGCCAGTCGATCTCGGCATCGCCGAGCCGGCGTCCGTCACGCTTGGCCCGGATCAGGTCGACCATGTCGAAGGTGCTGCCCATGGGCCGAGTATGACGGCCGGGGTGGAGCGGTAACAGTGGGCCACTAGGCTGCCACCCATGCGCATCGCCCGTTACGTCGCCGATGGCGGCGACCCCAGCTACGGCATCGTCGAACTGGCCGAGGACGCCGGACAGCACCCCGACACCGTCGCGGCGATCAGCGGCGATCCGCTGGCGGGCCCGGTCAAGTACACCGGCGAGCGGCACCTGCTCGACGACGTCCGGCTGGTCAGCCCGGTCATCCCGCGCAGCAAGATCGTCGCCATCGGCAAGAACTATGCGGCACACGCGGCTGAGTTCAACTCCTCGGTGCCGGACGAGCCGCTGGTCTTCCTCAAGCCGAACACCTCGGTGATCGGGCCGGGGGAGCCGATCGTCTATCCGCCCGAGACCGAGAACCTGCATTTCGAGGGTGAGTTGGCGGTCGTCATCGGCCGGATCTGCCGCCGGGTGCCGGCCGAGCGGGCCGCCGACGTGATCTTCGGTTACACGATCGCCAACGACGTCACCTGCCGCGACCTGCAGGCCAAGGACAAGCAGTGGAGCCGGGCCAAGGGCTACGACTCGTTCTGCCCGCTGGGTCCGTGGATCTCCACCCATCTCGGCATCGACGAGGCCGGACGGCTCGACATCGCCACCACGCTCAACGGCGAGGTCCGGCAGGAGTCGAACACCGCGCAGATGGTCTACTCGATCCCGCGGCTGATCGAATTCGTCACCAGCTTCACCACGCTGCTGCCGGGTGACGTGCTGCTGACCGGGACGCCTGAGGGTGTCGGCCCGATGCTGCCGGGCGACTCGGTGTCGGTGCGGGTGGCGGGACTCGGCACGTTGACCAATCCGGTCGTCGCGGAGGACTGAGGTGGTGGCGTCCGGGCGCTCCTGGGTGGACGCCTTCGCCAGCGAGACCACGCCCGGCGACGTCCGGTACGACGAGATCCTGACCGGTGCCGCCGATCAGCAGAAGCTCCGCTCGGTGGTCGGCATCCTCACCGGCGTACTGCTGTTCTTCTTCGGCGCCAGCCTGGTCTCCCAGCTGCTCGGTGGGCTGGGCTGGCTGCTGTTCCGCCCCGGCGGCGACTTCGCCGACTGGCTGCGCGCACTGAGCCGGTTCGACAATCCGTGGGGCATGCTGTCGGGGCATCTCGCGTTGGCGACACTGATCCCGATCAGCCTCGGTGTGGTGCTGTTCGTGCACCACCGCCGTCCGCGCTGGCTCGGGTCGGTGCGGCCCTGGTTCCGCTGGCGCTATCTGCTGCTGAGCATGCTGCTCGCGCTCGTGCTGTTCAACCTGGTGCTGTTCGTGCAACACCTGGGCGGGTCGTTCCCGACCCTGCAACCGCAGGCCGACTACTGGGTCTTCCTGGTGGTGATCCTGCTCACCTCGCCGCTGCAGGCCGCCGCCGAGGAGTTCTTCTTCCGCGGTTACCTGCTGCAGGCGTTCCAGACCCTGGTGCCGCGCGCGCCCTGGTTCGGGGTGGTCTGCTCGGCGCTGCTGTTCGCGCTGTTCCACGGCACCCAGAACCTGCCGCTGTTCCTGGACCGGTTCGCCTTCGGCCTGCTGGCCGGTGCCCTGGTGGTGCGGACCGGCGGACTCGAGGCGGCGATCGGTGCGCATGTGGTCAACAACCTGATGGCGTTCAGCTACGCCGGGCTGTACTCGACCATCGCCGAGGTGAAGGCCACCCAGACCATCGGCTGGATCGACCTGGTCTGGGATCTCGCCGGCTTCGGCCTGTTCACGGTGCTGGCGATCCTGCTGGGACGCCGGCTGCGGCTCGACGTCACCACGCCCGCGCGACCCTGATTTGGAAGCGGCGGTGGGCATTCGGTAACGTTGCACCTCGCTGGCCCGACAAGGGTCAGCGATGGGGTATGGGGTAATTGGCAGCCCGCCGGATTCTGGTTCCGTCAGTCTAGGTTCGAGTCCTAGTACCCCAGCGCAGAGGATTGGCTTGAGCTGTGCTGGCTTTGGTAATCTTCGACAGTCGCTTCTGCGACACGCTAGGGCCCCGTTGTGTAGCGGCCTAGCACGCCGCCCTCTCAAGGCGGTAGCGCGGGTTCGAATCCCGTCGGGGCTGCAAAGAGCCGAACGGCCCAGCCGGATGTGAATCCAGCTGGGCCGTTCGGCGTTTGTCCGTGCTGCGGTCAGGGACGCCCGTCCACCCGCTCCCGGAAGGCGTTGGACGGCCGGAACACTGGAACTCGGCGTTCCGCCACGGTGATCGGCTCACCGGTGCGCGGGTCGCGTCCGGCACGGGCCGCGCGGTGCCGGGCCTCGAAGACGCCGAAGCGCGGCAGCGTGACCTTCTCGCCGTCGGTCACTTCGGTCGCGATCAGGTCGAGAAGTGTGCTGACGGTGTCCTCGGCGGCCGTCCGGGTCAGGCCGGTGCGGGCCGCCAGGGCGGCGGCGAGATCCTGGGTGTTCATGGTTGTTCTCCGTTTCGTTCGGGTCAGAGGGCGGTGCGGGGAGCTGTCGGGATGTGCTGCGCGGGCGGGGCTAGGACCACTCCTGGATGCCGATCCCGCCGCGGACCGGTCCCAGCCACGGCTCCAGGCCGTCCGAGGCGACCTCCCAGTAGCGGCCGCGCTCGGCGAGCTCGGCGTCGGTGAGCAGGCAGGAGTGGAACGCCTCGGCGAGCTTCTCGCGGTCGTCATCGACGCCGACGATCACGATCCGGGTGAGCGGGCCGGCCTCGTCCCAGACGTATTCGGGGCCGATGCTCACCATGCCGCCGGCGCCGTCCCAGCGGCACACCTGGGTGGGTCGGCTGGGCAGCCAGAAGCAGCCGCGCGAGCGTCGGTGGCCGCGTCCGAGGGCTTCGATCCGCTGCTGCAGCCGCTCGGGGTGGAACGGTCGCTCGGAACTGAAGTCCAGCACCCAGGCCTTGCCGTCGGTGCGGGTGGGCAGCGGACCACGCCGGACGGCCTGCACCCAGTCCTCGCTGTGATCATGCCGGTGCACGCCGGGCAGCAGAACCCGGGCGTCGACCTCGGAGGCCGAGCCGGCGATCCGGGCGTCCGGACGGGCGATCGCGGCGAGCAGGTCGCGTCCGTCGTCATCGAGATCGTGGGCGATCACCAGGTCGGCGTACTCCACCATCGCCGACGCGGTCTCGGCGACTCCGCGAAGGTCGTCGTCGCGGACCGGTAGACCCCGCTCGACCAGCAGGTCATCGCCGAGCAGATCGGTGCGCAACGTGGATCCCTCCAGCGCGACCAGGGCGGCCGCGATCCGCAGGTGCGGCGCGGCGTCCGGCTGGTAGCCGATCACCCGGCACACCTGGGTGGCCTCGGCGCTCACCGGAAGGTGGGCGATGATCGCCTCCCAGCTGCCGGTGGCGGCCAGCCGCTCCAGGGTCGGGACGACGTCCTCGCGGATCGCGCAGCTCACGCAGGCGTGGGCGACGTCGATCTCGACCCGGTCGATCAGGCCGTCGGCGTCCGAGACGGTGCGGATCAGCACCTCGCGGGCCGGGTCGATCTCATGCCGGACGGCCACCGCCGTCGGCAGATCCCACTGCAGTGCGGCGGTGACGGTGGACATCGGGGCGTCGGCGATGCCGCTGACCAGAACGACGGGGACGCGGTCGTGCGGGTTCACTGGGCGGGTCCTCGGCGTCCGTAGCGGCGGTTGAATCTCTCCACTCGGCCCTCGGTGTCCACGAGCCGGTCACGGCCGGTCCAGAACGGGTGGCTGGCGCTGGAGATCTCGACGTCCACCAGGGGATAGCGGGCGCCTTCGTAGTCGATGGTCTGGGTGGTCTTCGCCGTCGAACGGGTCAGGAAGACGAGTCCGGCCGACTTATCGCGAAAGACGACCGGACGATAGTCAGGATGTTGGTGCTTGGTCATGGTGCTGCTAGCTTAGGTGAAAACGATTCTCAATACGAGTTAGGTTCGTTCCATGTCGCGCATTTGCCAGGTCACCGGTGCCCGTCCCGGCTTCGGGAACAACGTCTCCCACTCGCATCGCCGCACCCGGCGGCGCTTTGACGCCAATGTGCAGTCGAAGCGCTACTGGGTGCCGAGCCTGGGCCGCCGGGTGACGTTGCGGGTGGGCCCGCGTGGCATCCGGACGGTCGACCGGCTGGGCATCGACGCGGTGGTGGCGAGGCTGCTGGCGCGAGGGGAGCGGCTCTGATGGCGAAGAATTCGAAGGAACTGCGGCCGATCGTGAAGCTGCGCTCTAGTGCCGGGACCGGATACACCTATGTCACCCGCAAGAACCGGCGCAACGATCCGGAGCGGATGGTGCTGCGCAAATACGACCCGATCATCCGGCGGCACGTGGAGTTCAAGGAGGCTCGGTGAGGCTGCTGCCAGCCACGCTCGCAACAATAGGAGCGCCGGCTGAGCTGGGCGGGTGGCGCCTCGAGCGGATCGCCGACGCGGCCGAGGCCGCGGTGCAGCTCGCCGCCTGGTCGATCGGCGGCCAGCCGCCGACCCCGTTCGTCGATCCGCCCGCCGAGTTCGACCCGGTGGCAGCCGCCGAGTCGGCGCTGGCACCGTTCCTGGACGGCCGCGACGGCGCCAGCGGCTGGGTGGCGGTGGACGCTGCCGGCCGGGCCCGGGCGCTGCTGGGTGCCCGCCTCGAGGTGACCGACGAGGACCATCCCGGCTACACCTATCTGCCGTCCCACTATGCCGACGTGCCGTTGTCGGCCTGGCATCTGGCCTCCGCGCCGGACGCCGAACTACTGCCGTTGCTGGTCGGTGGGGTGGCCTCCGATGCGCGCGCGAAGGGTATCCGGCGGCTGATGGTGCAGGTGCGTCCGCACGACTGGATCGCAGCCTCGGCCTGGTTGCGGCTCGGCCTGAGGCCCGGGACGGTGTTCGCTGGGCGTCCGACCAGGCCCGCCCCCGACCCCGCCAGGCCGGACGTCGTCGTCCGGCCGGCGCGATCCGACGACGCGGATGCCCTGGTCGCGTTGGCGTTCGAGCAGTACGAGTACCACGCCGCGCACACCGAGTGCGGCATGCGCTCGGGTCAGGCGGAGGCGCCCACCCGCAGGCTCGCCGAGCAGTGGGTACAGCGCGCCGAGGTGCCCCGTGCCCAGCTGGCACTCGACGCCGACGGGAGGCCGGTGGGCTTCCTCGAGATGCACACCGTCGAACTGCCCGCGCACAGCCCCGGCCTGCTTTACTACCCGCCCCGGTACGGCTACCTCGGCCTGACCAGCGTCACCGAATCGGCTCGCGGCCGAGGTATCGGACGTGCGCTCGCCGCCCGCGCGCTGGCCTGCCTCGCCGACCGCGGCCTCGACTACGCGATGCTGCACTACGTGGTGGATAACCCACTCTCCCGGCCGTTCTGGTCCGGGCTGGGATTCGCACCGCACGTCCTCACTTTGGTCGGCGACGTCCTGGACTAGCAGCTAGCCCGGTCTCGAGCAGGGAGCGGCTAGGGGAGCGGGAGTTGCATGCCGCCGAGGACTTCACCGGGCGCGCCAACTCCGCGCTGCTCGGTGCTTGTCAGACGGCTGAACCGGGGGTTCCTCAGGACGCGCGCGGAGGGTGGTCGGAGCATGCCGTAGAAACCGGTAGAATGCTCCCAGTTTCAACTTTATTTGGAAGGACCGTGGTGAGACCAGCCCACCCCAACCTCGCCGCTCGCACTACCGCTACACCGCATCAGGGCGCCCGACGTGGCGCCGCCGTCGTCGTGTCGCTGCTCCTGCTGGGCGGCTGCGCGGCAGCGCCCGTCGCCGGCCCCGCGCCCGCAGGGACCGAATCGGCACCCGCGCCGCAGCCGAGCGTTTCGACGTCCACCCCGCCCGCGACCCCCACACCACCGCCCGATCCGCTGGCGCAGCTGAGCGCCAAGAAGCGCAAGCAGTTCAAGGCCTGCCTTCCCAAGACGGTGCGCGCCGGGTCGTCCGGCGATTGTGTGACGCTGCTGCAGAGCGAGCTGAAAGAGGCCGGCTTCTACCCGTGGTCGAAGACCCGCTATGTCGGCGTGGCTGGTGCGAACGCGATCCTGAACTACCAGCGCTCCCGCGGTCTGGACGCCGACGGCTGGGTGGGTAAGTCCACCTGGCTCGCGCTGGCCACCAATGCGCCGACGGTCTCCAAGGAACTGCCGAAGACCTGCTACACCAAGGGCGTCGTGCTCTGCGTCGATCAGGCGCATCGCACCCTGACCTGGCTGAAGAACGGCAAGGTGGTGAAGAAGTTCAAGGTCCGGCTCGGTGGCTACGCCCAGCACGCGAAGACTCACATCTGGCGCAACTTCCCGACCGCGAACGGCACCTGGAAGGTCTACGACAAGCAGGTCAACCCGTACTCGGAGAACTACGGCTCCGGCGCCATGCCGTACAGCACGATGTTCTACCCGGACATGTACGTGCACTACTCGCCCGGCTTCAACAGCCAGGGTTACTCCCAGTCCAGCCACGGCTGCGTGAACATCCGCAAGCTCAGCGACGCGATCTGGATCTTCAAGAACACCCCGATCGGCGCCAAGGTGCACATCTTCTCCCCGAAGGCCACCGCCTGAGGGTGGGGACGGTTCTCCCCTCTGCGATTCCCGCACGCCCGGGGACGGTTCTTCCACGTTCGAAATTCGGACGTCGGGGGACGGTTGGGACGTCGGGGGACGGTTCTTTCACGTTCGAGATTCGCACGTCGGGGGACGGTTCTTCCACGTTCGCAAATCGCACGTCGGGGGACGGTTCTCGAGAACCGAGGTAGGGAACCGCTGCTCATCGTCGGTTGAGACTGTCGGAGCTCCCTGGCAACGGGTTTCGACAAGCTCAACCAGCGAGATGCGCCATCGATCAGCGCCTACTCAGTTGTTGTCCGACCCGCCTACGTCCCGGCGGCTTGGAGCTTTCGCACGGCGTAGAGCGTCAGGCCGGTTGTCACGGTGATCTGCGCATACCGGACGCCCCGCGTCCGGAGTTCCTTGACCGTCCGCCGTCGGACCGACAGCGGGAGATCCTGAAATTCGGCCGGCTGAGAGGCTCCGCAGATCTCCCGAAGGAGGTCTCCGACTTCGGCTCGGGAGGGCCCGCTCTGCGGCCGTCCGAGCAACTTCGCCCCGGACGGCACCGGGGTCGTAGTGTCAAGCTCGCGAAGGCTGCCCTCGGGGACGAGTCTCTCCAGTTCCTCGTTGTCGACCAGCCCTGATGTCTCACCCAGTCGGCGCCGGCTGCTCCATCGGTAGTCCTCCGCGCTATCGGTCAGACCCGCCTCTACCGGATTGGCCCATACGTAGCGAAGAAGGGTCAGCAGGTACTCGTCGGTGTCCACCGGCCGACTTCTGAAGCGATCCTGGAACAGGTGCCCGACACGTCCGTACTTGCGGTTGAACCAACTGGCATAGCGGACGCCGAGTCGCTTCATCACCGTGGCCAGCGACTCGCGGGTGGTGCGGATGACGAGATGAACGTGGTTGGTCATCAAGCAGTAGGCGAGCACTACGCATCCCGAAGCGTTCTTGGTGACGCGGAGCGCTCGGAGGAATCGTTCGAAATCCTCCTCCTCCAAGAAGATCGCGTCTCGATTCACACCCCGAAGCATGACGTGATAGATGCCGGACTCGGAGAGTTGTCGAGCGTGACGAGTCATGGCTCCTCCGGTTCGTTGGAGACCTGAGCCTACGGAGCAGTCGTGCCGGGGACGAGTGGTCCGCGGCAATCTGTGGATAACTCCACGTGAGGTCGCGGATCCTGCCTCTTGGGCGAGCGACGGCCCTCGGAAAGAACCAGAGAACCGTCCCTCCGCCGTGCGAATTTCGCACGCCGAAGAACCGTCCCCGGATGTGCGAATCTACGGAGCAGTCGTGCCGGGGACGAGTGGTCCGCGGCAATCTGTGGATAACTCCACGTGAGGTCGCGGATCCTGCCTCTTGGGCGAGCGACGGCCCTCGGAAAGAACCAGAGAACCGTCCCTCCGCGGTGCGAATTTCGCACGCCGAAGAACCGTCCCCTGACGTGCGAAGTTCGAACGAGGGAGAACCGTCCCCGAAGGTGCGAAGTTCGAACGAGGGAGAACCGTCCCCGAAGGTGCGGTTAGCCCTCGGCGCCGGAGCGGCGCAGGACCTCGCTGAGGCGTTCGGCGGCGGCCATCACGGCGGGGGCGTGCAGGCGTCCGGGCTGGCGGGAAAGACGCTCTATCGGGCCGGACACGCTGACCGCGGCGATCACCTTGCCGGACGGCGAGCGCACCGGCGCCGACACCGAGGCGACGCCGTTCTCGCGCTCACCGACGGACTGGGCCCAGCCGCGGCGCCGGACGGTGGCCAGCGCCACCGCGGAGAAGGACGAGCTGAGCAGCCCGCGCTGGATGCGCTCCGGGTCCTCCCAGGCCAGCAGCACCTGGGCGGCCGAGCCGGCGGACATGGTGAGCTGCGAGCCGACCGGGACAGTGTCGCGCAGGCCGGCGGGACGTTCCGCAGCAGCGGCGCAGACGCGCATATCGCCCTGGCGGCGGAACAGTTGCGCCGATTCGCCGGTGATGTCACGCAACCGGGCCAGCACCGGACCGGCGGTGGCCAGCAACCGGTCCTCGCCGGCGGCGGAGGCCAGCTCGGTGAGCCGCGGGCCCAGTACGAAACGCCCTTGCAGGTCGCGGCTGACCAGACGATGATGTTCGAGGGCAACAGCCAGTCGGTGCGCGGTCGGTCGGGCCAGCCCGGTTGCGGTGACCAGTCCGGCCAGGGTCGTCGGACCCTGTTCCAGAGCGGTCAGTACCAAGGCCGCTTTGTCGAGCACTCCCACGCCACTAGAGTTGTCCATAGTACGATACTGCCGTCTCGAATCATGATATGCAAGCGTTTGCGGCGTATTGTGGCGCGAGCCGTTCATCCGCATGCCAAATCTGGGAGGCAGAATGGGCAAGACCCTGAGTGACAAAGTGTGGGAGAACCACGTCGTCCGCAGCGCTCCGGGGGAGCCCGACCTGCTCTACATCGACCTTCATCTGGTCCATGAGGTGACCTCCCCGCAGGCCTTCGACGGCCTGCGGATGGCCGGTCGCAGCGTGCGTCGCACCGACCTGACGATGGCCACCGAGGACCACAACACCCCGACGCTGAACATCCTCAGCCCGATCGCCGACCCGGTCAGCAAGCTGCAGGTCGACACCCTGCGCAACAACGCCAAGGAGTTCGGCGTCCGCATCCATTCACTGGGCGACAAGGACCAGGGCGTTGTGCACATCATCGGCCCGCAGCTGGGCCTGACCCAGCCCGGCCTGACCGTGGTCTGCGGCGACTCGCACACCTCGACCCACGGCGCCTTCGGCGCGCTGGCGTTCGGCATCGGCACCTCCGAGGTCGAGCACGTGCTGGCCACCCAGACCCTGCCGCAGGCCCGTCCCAAGACCATGGCCGTCAATGTCAACGGCGAATTGCCCGACGGCGTCACCGCCAAGGACATCGTGCTCACCCTGATCGCCAAAGTCGGCACCGGCGGCGGCCAGGGCTACGTGGTGGAGTACCGTGGCTCGACCATCGAGAACCTCTCGATGGAGGGTCGGATGACCATCTGCAATATGAGCATCGAGTGGGGTGCCAAGGCCGGCATGATGGCGCCCGACGAGACCACCTTCGCCTACTTGAAGGGACGCCCGCACGCCCCCGAGGGCGCCGACTGGGACGCCGCAGTCGAGTTCTGGAAGTCTCTGTACACCGACGCCGACGCGGTCTTCGATCGCGAGGTCGACATCGATGCCGCCACTTTGACCCCGTTCGTGACCTGGGGCACCAACCCGGGCCAGGGCGTCCCGCTGGGCGCCGCGGTGCCGACCCCGGACGTCTTCACCGACCCGGTCGACCGGGCGGCCGCCGAGCGGGCGCTGGAGTACATGGCCCTGCAGGCCGGGACGCCGATGCGTGACATCCGGGTGGACACCGTCTTCCTGGGCTCCTGCACCAACGGCCGGATCGAGGATCTGCGGCTGGCCGCCTCGGTGATCAAGGGCCGCCGGGTCGCCGACGGCGTCCGGATGCTGGTGGTGCCGGGCTCGGCACGGGTCCGGCTGCAGGCCATGGAAGAGGGCCTCGACCAGGTCTTCAAGGACGCCGGCGCCGAATGGCGCGAGGCCGGCTGCTCGATGTGCCTGGGCATGAACCCCGACCAGCTGGCGCCAGGTGAGCGCTCCGCGTCCACCTCCAACCGCAACTTCGAGGGCCGCCAGGGCAAGGGTGGCCGCACCCATCTGGTGTCGCCGCCGGTGGCCGCCGCCACCGCCATCCGCGGCACCCTGTCGTCCCCCGCCGATCTGTAAGGAGCAGCACGATGGACAAATTCGACACCCACACCGGGGTCGCCGTTCCGCTGCGCCGCAGCAACGTCGACACCGACCAGATCATCCCCGCGGTCTACCTGAAGCGGGTCACTCGCACCGGTTTCGAGGACGGCCTGTTCGCCGCCTGGCGCAACGACCCCGACTTCGTGCTCAACAACCCGGCCTACACCAATGGCTCGGTGCTGATCGCCGGACCCGACTTCGGCACCGGCTCGTCGCGTGAGCATGCCGTGTGGGCGCTGCAGAACTACGGCTTCAAGGTCGTCATCGGCTCCCGGTTCGGCGACATCTTCCGCTCCAACTCGGGCAAGGCCGGCCTGCTGATCGCCGTGGTCAGCCAGGACGTGGTCGAGCAGCTCTGGGCGTTCGTCGAGGCGAACCCGGGCGCGAGCGTGGAGGTGAGCCTGGTCGACAAGTTGGTCATCGCAGGCGAAAACTCCTACGACTTCGACATCGACGACTACACCCAGCACCGGCTGCTCAACGGCCTCGACGACATCGGCCTGACCCTGCAGCACGCCGACCTGATCAGTGCCTTCGAGGCCCGCCGGCCGTCGTTCCTGCCGCGCACCCAGCCGGCGCGTACCGCGGGCTGACCCTGCCGGTTTGCTGCCGCCTGATCGCCTAGTCACCCCCTGGTTAGGGGTGCTAGGGATGGTCGGGCGGCAGGCTCCGGGCGGGCTTTGTTGCAGTTTGGACACGTCCCGCTCCGGGCTGCTGCCCGGCGCCTGGGGCGGCCAGTAATCTGGGGCGACCCAGCCCCCGTAGGAGTCCGAAAATGTCCCGCGCAGCACTGTCGCTCTCGGCAGCGAACGAGGCGCCTGCGGAGCCGCTGTTCCGCACACTCGCCGGGGTGGTCGGGCCAGTGCTGCGGGTGGTCACCAAGCAGGACTGGCGTGGCGGCGAGAAGCTGCCGCGCACCGGTCCGGTGATCGTGGTGACCAACCACATCTCCAATTTCGATCCGGTGGCGCTGGGTCACTTCCTGATCTGGCACGGCCGCTGGCCGAGGGCGCTGGCCAAGAGTGAGCTGTGGCACCTTCCGGTGGTCGGCTGGCTGGCCCGGTCGCTGGCCCAGATCCCGGTCGAACGCCGGACGCCGCGCGCCGGCGAATCGCTCGCTGCCGCCGCCGAGGCCCTGGCCCGGGGGGAGTGCGTGGTGATCTACCCGGAGGGCACCATCACCGCCGATCCCGACGGCTGGCCGATGACCGGTCACCCAGGCGCCGCCCGGCTGGCCCTGCAGACCGGCGTGTCGGTGGTGCCGATCGGGCAGTGGGGCCCTCACCTGGTGATGCCCGGACGTCGCGCCTCGATCCCGCGGCTGCTGCCGCGCTCGACGATGCAGGTGCTGGTCGGCGACCCGGTGGACCTCGACGACCTGTACGACGCCAGCGATTCCCCGACGGCCGCCGCCGAGGGCAGCATGCGGATCATGGACGCGATCACGGAGTTGGTCGGCGAGCTGCGCCGGGAGACCCCGCCCAAGGACCGCTACGACCGCCGCGCCGGGAAACGGATCCCCCGGGATTGGGCCGGAGAGGTCGTCTGACGTCCCTTCCCGCGTGGTGGCGCAGTGACCAGGCCCGGATGGCCCGTTAGGGTTTCGGTGGACGGCCGAACGCAGGAGGAAACAATGACTCAGCGCACCCGGGTGGGCATCATCTTCGGGGGCACCAGCTCCGAGCATGACGTGTCCTGCATGACCGCCGGCGGGGTCGCGCGAGCCATCGACACCGGTCGCTTCGAAGTGGTCGGCATCGGCATCACCCCGGCGGGCCGCTGGGTCCAGGTCGACGCCGACGAGTTGCGGGAACTGCACAAACAGGGTGACGAGCTGCCGCGGCTGGACGAATCCAGGCCGACCGCTGTGCTGCTGCCCGGAGCAGACGGCGCCGGCGCGCGGGTGGCCACCATCGACGGCGACCGGCTGGTCGACGTCCGGCCCTTCGACGTCGCGTTCACCCTGCTGCACGGACCCTTCGGCGAGGACGGCACCATTCAGGGCATGTTCGAGATGCTCGGGGTGACCTACGTGGGCTCCGGTGTCGCGGCCAGCGCCAACGGCATGGACAAGGACCTGATGAAGCGGACGTTGTCGGCGTCCGGGCTGCCCGGCTGCCAGTTCGTCACGATCACGGCACGGCAGTGGAGCCAGGAACGCGAGGCGTCGCTGGCGCGGGTCGCGGCATTGGGCTACCCGATCTTCGTCAAGCCGGCCCGCGGCGGTTCCAGCATGGGGATCACCAAGGTCGACACCCTCGAAGAACTCGAGCAGGCGGTGCTGTTCGCCCAGAAGTTCGATCCGAAGCTGGTCATCGAGGAGGGTGTGCTCGGTGCCCGTGAGGTGGAGTTCGCGGTGCTCGGCGGACGCGGGGGAGCGCCCCGGGTGTCGCTGCCGGGCGAGATCGTGATGCGCACCGACGGCGCCTTCTACGACTTCGAGGCCAAGTACGTCTCCGACGACGACGCGATCCTGAAGGTGCCCACCGAGATGGATCCAGGCCTGCGCGAGCGGGCCGCCGACGTCGCTGCCCGCACCTTCGAGGCGATGGGTGCCGAGGGCCTGGCCCGGGTGGACCTGTTCCTCACCGCCGACGGCCAGGTGCTGGTGAACGAGATCAACACCATGCCCGGCTTCACCCACATCTCGATGTTCCCCTCCTTGTGGGCGGCCAGTGGAATCGACTACACCACGCTGATCACCGACCTGATCGAGCAGGCCCTGGAGCGCCCGGTCGGTCTGCGCTGAACCACCGGTACCACCGGTTCCGTTGGTCGAGCTTGTCGAGACCAGCACCGCGTCCCACTGGTGACCGTGAGGACGGTTCTTTTGTCCCACCGGTGGGACGACAGGGACGGTTCTTTTCGTCCCACCGCGGTCGGCCTCGACGCCCTCCGCCCGCCCACTCGTGGTGCCGATGTGACATCTGTCCCATCGGATCCGTGACACCGCACCCTGCGGCCCAGGGGGGTCGGTTGCCTAGCGTGAGGACAGGCCGACGTACCCGTCCCGGCCGTGAAGGAGATCAATCATGAACACCACCGAATTCGCTCCGCAGACCACCGCCAGCCGCAGCCGCGCCCCGTGGTCCAACGAACTGGTCGGTGCCGGTGCCGCCGTCGTCTGCGCGCTGGTGTTGTGGACGGCGCTGGTGCCGCTCGGCGGCGTCGACCTGTCCGCCGACATGGGCGGCAGCGTCAAGCAGATCGGCGCCCTGGACGTCGGGCTGACCGCGCTCGGCGCCGGTCTGATCGGGCTGCTCGCGCTCCGGGTGCTGGAGCGGTTCACCTCGAAGGCGCGGACCATCTGGACGGTGACCGCGGTCGTCGTGTTGGCGCTCTCCTACGCGGGTGCCGTGATGGCGACGAACACGGCCGCGATGTGGTCGCTGATCGGCCTGCACTCCCTGGTGGGAGTCGTGGTGATCGCGGTGGGCGTCCGGTCTCGGCGTTGAGCCGAGTCGCCGTCGGCCACGGGGACGCCGTCCGCGTAGCGTGAGGCCCATGAGAGGCCCCGATCCGGTACTGCCGCGCAATGCGGCGGTACTGATCTGGGTGCCGGTGTTGCTGCTGGCGCCGCTGCTCAACCTGCCGGCGGCACCTGTCCGGCTGGGCGGGATCGCATTGGTGCTGCTGGCCGCGACGGGCGCTGTCGCCGGCGTGCTGCTCAGTTGGCCCGACCCTACCCGGCCCTCGATGGCGGCCTGGCTGCTGGCCGCGCTGTCGGTCACCGTCGGGTCACTGCTCTGGAACGGCTGGGCGCCGGCCTGGCTGCTGGTGGCCATGGTCGCCGGACTGGCGCTGCCGGTGCGTGCCGTCTGGGCAGTCATCCCGCTCACCGCAGTCGTCGCCGCCTACCTGCAGTACCGCTTCGATCCGGTCATGGAACAGGCTCTGACCAGGGTGTTCGTGGTAGCCCTGACCGGCACCACGGCGGCCGTGCTGAACCGACTGCTGATCACCAACCGCGAACTGCGGCGCACCCGTGAACAATTGGCGGCCGCCGCCGTCGCCCAGGAACGCGAACGGGTGGCCCGCGATCTGCACGACGTGCTCGGCCACACCCTGTCGGTGATCGTGGTCAAGGCAGCCGCGGTGCGCAGGCTGCTCGCGGTCGATCCGGCTGCGGCCGCCGAACACGCCGGCGACATCGAATCGGTCGGACGCTCGGCGTTGACCAGGGTGCGCGAGGTCGTCCATGACGCGGCCGCACCGAGTGTGGAAACCGAGTTGGCCGCGGCCCGGGACGTGTTGACGTCGGCCGGCATCGCCGTCACCGCATCGCCGGAGTTCGCCGTCGATCCCAAGCTCGGCGAGCCGCTGGCCTGGGCGCTACGAGAAGGAGTCACCAACGTGCTGCGACATTCGGGCGCCAGCCGGTGCCGGATCGAACTGGGCCGCGCCGACGGCATGGTGCGGCTCAGCATCGCCGATGACGGCGTCGGACACCTCGGTGAACGCGAGGACGGACTGGGCGGGCTGGCCGGGCTGCGCCGCCGGTTGCAGGCGGCCGGCGGCGGCCTGGAGACCCGGCCCGGCACCGACGGGTTCACCCTGATCGCGTGGGTGCCCGATGCCGACTGAGCCGACGATCCGGATCCTGCTCGCCGAGGACCAGGCGATGATGCGCGGCGCACTGGCCGTGCTGCTCGACCTGGAGGACGACCTGGCCGTCGTCGCCCAGGTCGCCGACGGCAACCAGATCGTGCCCGAGGCGCTGCGGGTGCGGCCCGACGTTGCCCTGCTTGACATCGAACTCCCCGGACGCAGCGGGCTGGACGCCGCCGCCGACCTGGCCCGCGAACTGCCGCAGTGCCGGGTGCTGATCCTGACCACCTTCGCCCGGCCGGGCTACGTGCAACGCGCGATGGCGGTCGGCGCCCGCGGCTTCCTGGCCAAGGACGGACCGGTCGAGTCGTTGGCGGACGCCATCCGCAGCGTGGTCGAGGGCGGCACGGTGGTCGATCCTGAGCTGGCCCGGCATGCGTTGCGGGACGCGTCCAGCCCATTGACCGAACGCGAACGCGGTGTGCTGGCCGCCGCCGAGGACGGCTCGACCATCGCCGACATCGCCGTCCGGCTGCACCTGTCCGCCGCCACGGTGCGCAACTACCTGTCCAGCGCGATCGGCAAGACCGGTACCCGCAACAAGGTGGAGGCTGCCCGGCTGGCCAGAGAGAACGGCTGGCTGTAGGCGGGCGTTACGTCGGTTCGAGCGCCTCGGGCTGCTGATGGCTGCGGATCGTCATCACCAGATAGATCGCCGAACCGATCCAGACCCCGACCAGGCCGATCCAGTAGCTGAGGCTGACGTGCTCGCCGAAGAAGGTGATGCCGAGCAGGAACTGAATGGTCGGCGAGACGTACTGCAGCACCCCCAGCACGCCGAACGGCAGCCGCGGCGCGGCCACCGCGAAGAACCACAGCGGCAGTGCGGTGACCGCGCCGGCCATCACCAGCAGGACGGTGAGGCCGGTGTGGTGCCCGAACTGCCCGGCGGGGCCCAGCCAGAGCAGATAGGGCAGCGCCAACGGGGTGAGGAAGGCCGATTCGACCAGCAGCCCCTGCAGTGCGGTGAGCTGGGACCGCTTCTTCACCACCCCGTACAGCCCGAAGCTGACCGCCAGTGCGAGCGAGATACCCAGCCCCTGCCAACTGCCCGCCGAGATGATCAGCACGCCGACCAGCACGATCGCGCCACCGATCTGGGCGCCGCGGCTCAGCCGTTCACCGAACAACAACACGCCGAGCAGCACGATCACCAGCGGGTTGATGAAGTACCCCAGCGATGCCTCGACCACGTGCTGGTTGTTCACCGCCCAGATGTAGATCAGCCAGTTCGTGCCGATCAGTGCGGACGCCGCCAGCAGGCTGGGCAGCGCCCGCCGGGTGAACACCGAGCTGCGCAGCCAACTCCAGCCTCCGCGCAGCAGGAGCAGGGCGAGCAACACCAACACGAACGACCAGACGATCCGGTGCGCCAAGATCTCCAGCGGGCTGGCCGGTTGCAGCGCGGCGAGGAACGGCGGCAGGAATCCCCAGGTGATGTAGGCGGCGGACGCCGCGGCCAACGCCTGTTTGCTACTTATCTCGGACACTAACGGACCGCTTCCTTGGGCACCCAGGGATGCTTCCACCACCGAGGTCCTAAGCTCAACTTCCATGGCGGGACGCACGGTTGCCGAGACTTCCGAATTCGATTTGATCGGCTCGATCACCGCGGGATTGCCGACCGGGCCCGCGGTCCGGGTCGGCCCCGGCGATGACTGCGCGGTGTTCGCCGCGGACGGCGATGTCGCGGTCTCCACCGACACCATGGTCGAGAACGTCCACTTCCGGCGCACCTGGTCGGCTCCCGACGATGTCGGACGCAAGGCGGTGGCGGCCGCGGTCGCCGACCTGGAGGCGATGGGGGCGCGTCCGATCGGCGTGGTGCTGGCCCTGACCATTCCGGCCGAACTGGAGATCTCCTGGGTCGAGGGCTTCCAGGCCGGCGTCCGTCAGGAGTGCGAATTGTCCGGTGCGCTGCTGCTCGGCGGCGACATCACCCGGGGCCGCGACATCACCGCGTCCGCCACCGTGTTCGGTGATCTGCAGGGACGTGCCCCGGTGACCCGGTCCGGCGCTCGGCCCGGTGACCTGGTCGCCGTGTGTGGACGGCTCGGCTGGGCGGCCGCCGGGCTGACCGTGTTGAACCGCGGCTTCCGTTCACCGCGTGCTGTCGTGGTCGCCCACCGGGTGCCCGAACCGCCCTACGGTCAGGGCATCGTCGCGCAACAGGCCGGCGCGTCCGCGATGATCGACTGCTCCGACGGCCTGCTTGCCGACCTGGGCCACCTCGCCGAGGCGTCGGGGGTGGCCATCGATGTGGACACCTCGAAGCTCGACGTCGCCGAGCCGCAGAGCGTGGTGGCCGCGGCGGTCGGGGGAGGGGACCCGCTCACCTTCATCCTCACCGGCGGCGACGACCACGCCCTGCTGGCCACCTTCGCCGCGTCCGATGTGCCGGAAGGCTGGCGGGTGATCGGCACCGTGTCGGACGGCGACCCCACGGTGACCGTCGACGGCGCGGCCTGGGAGGGCGACGCGGTCGGCTGGCGCCACTTCTGACCCTTGCCCGGCCCGTCATCCCGGCCACCGCTGGTCGAGCTTGTCGAGACCCCTTCTCCGCGCGCCAACGAAGTATCAGCGCACCCAGTTCCGCCTCCTTCCTGACAACGCCAGAAGGAGTCCACGATGACCGCCCAGCCCGCACCTCGCGCCAGTGAGGCCCGACGATTGCGGCTGCCGGACGGCGGTTGGGCCCAGCTGGACGGCCCGCTGACACCCGGTGTGCCGCTGGTGCTGCTGCTGCACGGCTTCCGGGGCGGCCTGGCCAGCATGGCGGCCGCGCCGTCCGGGCAGCGGAGCTGGCGCGAGGCGCTGCTGGCTTCGGGTTTCAGCACCCTGAGCTATGAGCAGACCGCACCCGACGGCCTGCTGGCGCCGAACCTCGAGCAGCTGGTCGAGATCGCCGCCGGACCGCTGACTCATCACTCGCGGTTGCGCCGGCTGCCGCTGGCGATCGTGGCGCACAGCCGCGGCGGACTGCTGGCCCGGCTGCTGATCGACCGCGCGGCCAACGAGCCCCGGCTCCGCGGCGTCGTCGATCGGCTGAGCCAGGTGATCACCCTGCACACCCCGCACCAGGGTTCCGGCCTGGCGGCTCTGGCGATCGGCGTGGACCGGACGGCTCGGAGGCTGCAGTCCGCGGTGGCGTCGTTGGGTCTCCGTCCGGCGGTGCTCGCCGCGCTCTGCTCGCTCTCGGCGTCCCCGGCAGTGGCCGAACTGGCGCCGGGTAGCCCGACCCTGCGCGCCCTCGCCCGCCGCCCCGCGCCGACCCAGGTGCCGTGGCACACCTTCGGTGGCGTCAGCGCCGATCTACGGCGGATCTGCACGCTGCTCGGCCCGGTCCCGCTCGTGCGCACTCGCGGACTGTCCGAAGTCGTGGGCGTGCTCGACCGGTTGGCTCTGCTCACGCCGGCGCTCCGCGAGGGCGAAGGCGACGTGGTGGTGGCCGACGCCTCCGCCCGGCTGCCGTTCGCGGACAGCCACACCGTCAACCGGCTGACCCACGTGGAAGCGCTCTGGGACGTGAATCTTCAGCACCAGGTCATCGCGCTGCTGAATGACCGGTACCTGCTGGCCGCCGCCTGACGATTGCCAACCGGCGTGGAAGCTGTGCGTCCGGCATCCGATGTCCTAGGGTGGCGACCATGGCGACCCGCGCGTCTTCCCCATCGCGGTCTCGTAACAGCGCCACGCGCAGTTCCGCACCGCGGTCGTCCGGAAGCAAGAAACCACCGGCCCGCTCGTCTTCGCGCGGGCGCTCCAAGCCGAAGCAGCGTTCTGGGTTCTTCCCTGCGCTGGGACGCGGCATCGCCGCGATCTGGAACGGACTCGCCCGAGGCGTCGGTGCGCTGGCCCGCGGCATCGGGCACGGGGCTCGCGACCTCGACCCTGCATTGCGCCGCGATGGTGCCGGCCTGGCCCTGATCGGACTCGCCGTCCTGATCGCCGCCGAGTTCTGGTTCGGCATCCCCGGCACGTTCGGCCGCTGGATCCACATCGGCGTCAGCACCGTGTTCGGCTCGCTCAGCGTGGCGCTGCCGCTGTTCGCGCTGGCCATGGCCTGGCGAACCCTGCGCCATCCCGACCACAACGGACCCGCCGGCCGGCAGGTCGTCGGCTGGGGCAGTGCCCTGCTCGGCCTGCTCGGCCTGATCCACATCTCCAAGGGCATGCCCCGCTTCCCGAACGCCGAGGGCGTCCGCGAGGCCGGGGGGGCACTGGGCTTCATCGCCTCGACCATCGTCGCCGACCTGGTCACCGTCTGGGTGGCGGTGCCGCTGCTGATCCTGCTGATGCTGTTCGGCATCCTGGTGATCGTCGGCATCCCGCTGCACGAGTTGGCTACCCGGTTCGCCGAGTTCAAGGCCAAGCTGCCGGTCAAGCCCGAACCTCCCGCGCCCGAACTCAAGTACGGCGTCGACGAGGCCTACGACACACCGCTGGTGGGCGACATCGAGCCGGCCGAGATCGACCACTGGCCGGCCGACGAGCCCGATTCCGATCCGGTTGTGCCGCAGCCCGTCACCGCGGGCAAGGCGCCGGCGCCGCAGGTCGACGAACCGGCTGAGCTGCCCGCTCCTGAACATAGCCACCAGCCGGCCGTCGCCGAGCAGTTGCAGCTCAGCGGCGACGTCCAGTACGTGCTGCCCGAGCCGATGGTGTTGAAGGCCGGTTCGGTGCCGAAGGCCCGCACCCAGGCGTCCGACGCGGTGGTGGGACGGCTCACCGAGGTGCTGCGCCAGTTCGACATCGACGCCACCGTCACCGGCTACATGCGCGGCCCGACGGTCACCCGCTACGAGGTCGAGCTCGGCCCCGGCGTCAAGGTCGAGAAGGTCACCGCGCTCGGCAAGAACATCGCCTACGCGGTCGCCTCGGCCGACGTCCGGATCCTGTCGCCGATCCCCGGCAAGTCCGCGATCGGTATCGAGATCCCGAACGCCGACAAGGAGATCGTGTCGCTGGGCGACGTGCTGCGCAGCCCGATCGCGCGCAACGACCACCACCCGATGACCGTCGGGTTGGGCAAGGACGTCGAGGGTGGCTACCTGGTCGCCAACATGGCCAAGATGCCGCACCTGCTGGTGGCCGGCGCGACCGGCTCGGGCAAGTCCAGCTTCGTGAACTCGCTGATCACCTCGATCATGATGCGGGCCACCCCGGACGAGGTACAGCTGCTGCTGGTCGACCCGAAGCGGGTGGAACTCACCCACTACGAGGGCATTCCGCACCTGGTCACGCCGATCATCACCAGTCCGAAGAAGGCCGCCGAGGCGCTGCAGTGGGTGTGCCGCGAGATGGACACCCGCTATGACGACCTGGCCGCGTTCGGGTTCCGGCACGTCGACGATTTCAACAAGGCCGTCCGGGCCGGTGCGGTGAAGCTGCCGCCGGGCTCGGAGCGAGTGCTCGAGCCGTACCCGTACCTGCTGGTGATCGTCGACGAGCTGGCCGACCTGATGATGGTCGCCCCGCGCGACGTCGAGGACTCCATCGTCCGGATCACCCAGCTGGCCCGAGCCGCCGGCATCCACCTGGTGCTGGCCACCCAGCGTCCGTCCACCGACGTGGTGACCGGCCTGATCAAGGCCAATGTGCCCTCCCGGCTGGCGTTCGCGACGGCGTCCATGACCGACTCCCGGGTCATCCTGGACAGCCCGGGTGCTGAGAAGCTGGTCGGCCAGGGTGACGGGCTGTTCCTGCCGATGGGCGCGTCCAAGGCGATCCGGGTGCAGGGGGCCTGGGTCACCGAGGCCGAGATCCGGCAGGTCGCCAAGTACGTCACCACCCAGCTGCAGCCGCAGTACCGCGAGGACGTCCAGGCGGCCCCGGAGTCGTCCACCAAGGTCGCCGAGGACATCGGCGACGACCTGGAACTGGTGCTGGAAGCGGCCACCCTGGTGGTCAACCTGCAGCTCGGTTCAACGTCGATGCTGCAGCGCAAGCTGCGGGTCGGTTTCGCCAAGGCCGGACGGCTGATGGACATCCTGGAGACCCGCGGCGTGGTCGGCCCCTCCGAGGGCTCCAAGCCCCGCGAGGTGCTGGTCAAGCCCGACGATCTCGACGAGGTGCTGGTCAACCTGCGCGAGGGCTGACCCGCCTCACAGGGTGCTGGGATAGATTGCTGACGTGACCGCGCGCGTACATCTGGTGAGCCTGGGTTGCGCGCGCAACGACGTCGATTCCGAAGAGTTGTTGGCCCGCCTGGAGCACGGTGGTTTCGAGGTCACCGACGATCCCGAGGCCGCGAATGCGATCGTGGTCAACACCTGCGGATTCATCGACGCCGCCAAGAAGGACTCGGTCGACACACTGCTCGCCGCCGCCGACCTGAAGCAGTCCGGAACGGCCCAGGCCGTGGTGGCGGTGGGCTGCATGGCCGAGCGGTACGGCGACGAACTCGCCGCCGCGCTGCCCGAGGCGGACGCCGTGCTCGGTTTCGACTCCTACCCCGACATCGCCGACCGGTTGCGCTGGATCATGGCCGGCGGACATCACCGGGCCCACCGGCCCCGCGACCGTCGGAAGCTGCTGCCGCTGGCTCCCGCCGAGCGTCCGGCGGCCGCCCGCACCGTCACCCTGCCGGGCCACGGGGCGCCGGCCACCGGCCCGCGGGTGTTGCGGCACCGCCTCGACAATTCGCCGATGGCGCCGCTCAAGGTGGCGTCGGGTTGCGACCGGCGCTGCACCTTCTGCGCGATTCCGTCGTTCCGCGGCTCCTACCTCTCCCGCGGCACCGATGAACTGGTCGGCGAGGCGCGCTGGCTGGCCGAGCAGGGCGTCAAGGAACTGTTCCTGGTCAGCGAGAACACCTCCTCCTACGGCAAGGACCTGCAGGCCGGTCCACGCGCGCTGGAGCTGCTGCTGGCCGAACTCGCCCGGATCGACGGCATCGAGTGGCTCCGGGTGTCGTACCTGCAACCGGCCGAGTTGCGGCCCGGAATGATCGAGGGGATGTTGGCGGTGGACAAGGTGGTGCCCTACTTCGATCTGTCCTTCCAACATGCGGCGCCGGGCGTGCTGCGCCGGATGCGGAGGTTCGGCGATCCGGACTCCTTCCTCGGCCTGCTCGACCGCGTCCGCAGCGTGGCCCCCGAGGCCGGGATCCGCAGCAATGTGATCGTCGGATTCCCCGGCGAATCCGAGACCGATTTCGCGACCCTGTCCGACTTCGCGGCCGCGGCCCGGCTGGACGTCCTGGGCGTCTTCGGCTACTCCGACGAGGAAGGCACCGAGGCCGCGACCCTGGACGGGAAGCTGCCCGACGAGATGATCGCCGAACGGCTGGAGACCATGTCCAGGCTGGCCGAGGAGGTGTCCGCGCAGCGTGCCGAGGACCGCGTCGGCGAGCGCGTCCGCGTCCTGATCGAGCACAGCGACGGCCGCACTGGACGGGCCGTCCACCAGGGCCCCGAAGTGGACGGCAGCACCCGCGTCGAGGGACGCCGGCACCAGGTGGGGAGCCTGGTCTGGGCCACCGTCACCGCTGCCGACGGCATCGACCTGACCGCATCCGAGGCGTCGTGACCAGCCAGCCCAGCCCGCTGAACGCCGCCAACGCCCTCACCGTGCTGCGCCTGGTGCTGGTGCCGGTGTTCGCCTGGATGCTGCTGAGTCATCCGTCCGACCTGGCCTGGCGGCTGGGTTCCACCGCGGTGTTCGCGTTCGCCATCGCCACGGACGCCATCGACGGCCGGATCGCCCGCCGCTACAACCTGATCACCGACTTCGGCAAGCTGTGGGACTCGATCGCCGACAAGGCGCTCACCGGCATGGCCTTCGTCGGGTTGAGCATCGTCGGGGAACTGCCCTGGTGGGTGACCGTGCTGGTGCTGGCCCGCGAATGGGGCATCACCTGGATGCGGGTGGCGATGCTGAAGTACGGCGTGATGGCCGCCAACGCCGGCGGCAAGCTGAAGACCGTGCTGCAGAGCATCGCGCTGCTGCTGTACCTGCCGGGCT
>JBDHZN010000021.1:0-24273 GCA_039811845.1 Micropruina sp.
GGTTGCCCCTCGTCGCCACCGGCAACGTCCACTACGCCCGGCCGCAGGATCAGTTGCTGGCCCAGGCGATGGCCGCTGTCCGGGCCAATCGCAGCCTCGATCAACTCGACGGCTATCTGCCAGCCGCCGGTACCGCATTCGTCCGGTCCGGTGCCGAGATGCGGCGACGGTTCCGGCGCTATCCCGGTGCGGTGGAATACAGCGTCACCTTGGCCGACGAACTCGCTTTTCCGCTGCGCAGGGCCAAGCCCGCGCTGCCCCGCCAGCAGGTGCCGGCCGGGCATACACCGATGAGCTATTTGCGGCACCTGGTGTGGCAGGCGGTACCGGAGAAATATCCAGACCTGAGCGCGTCCGATGCCGAACGGATCGAGCGCGAACTGGCGGTCATCGAGGCCAAGGACTTTCCGGGCTATTTCCTGATCGTCTGGGACATCGTCGACCATGCCCGGAGTAAGGGCATTCTCTGCCAGGGCCGAGGCTCGGCGGCGAACAGTGCGGTGTGCTATCTGCTCGGCATCACCGCGGTGGACAGCATCGCCTACCAGTTGCCGTTCGAACGCTTTCTGTCGGCACTGCGCGACGAAGAGCCGGACATCGACGTGGATTTCGACTCCGATCGGCGCGAGAAGGTCATCCAGTACGTCTACGACAAGTACGGACGCGAGCGAGCGGCCCAGGTCTGCAACGTCATTCAGTACCGGCCGAAGAACGCGGTGCGCGATATCGCCGGTGCGCTCGGCTTCGGCCCCGGACAACAGGACGCCTTCTCGAAACAGATCGAACGCTGGGGGCCGCTCGCCGACGCCGACGACCACGACATTCCGCCGCAGGTGGTCGCGCTGGCCGATCAGCTGCTGAAGACCCCGCGCCATCTCGGCATCCATTCCGGCGGCATGGTGCTCACCGACCGTCCGGTCAGCGAGGTGGTGCCGATCGAGCCGGCCCGCATGGAGAAGCGCACGGTGATCCAGTGGGACAAGGACGACACCGCCTGGATGGGGCTGGTGAAATTCGATCTGCTCGGGCTCGGAATACTCGCCGCACTGCAGCACACCTTCAACCTGATTCGTGACGCGACCGGGGAGGAATGGACGCTGGCCACCATTCCCAAGGAGGAGAAGGCCGTCTACGACATGCTCTGCCGGGCGGATTCGATCGGCGTCTTCCAGGTGGAATCACGGGCCCAGATGGGTTTGTTGCCGCGGCTACAACCCCGACGGTTCTACGACCTGGTCGTCCAGATCGCGCTGATCCGGCCGGGACCGATCCAGGGCGGGGCGGTACATCCGTTCGTCCGCCGCAAACTCGGCCGGGAGCCGATCAGTTATGCCCATCCGAAGCTGGAGCCGGCGCTGAAACGCACCCTGGGCGTCCCGGTGTTTCAGGAACAGTTGATGCAGATGGCGGTGGCGATCGGCGACTGCAGCGGTGAGGACGCCGACCTGTTGCGCCGGGCGATGGGTTCGAAACGCGGCGAGGAGCGGATCGAATCGCTGCGAGAGAAACTCTATGCCGGCATGGCGCGCAACGGGCTGACCGGAGATGCCGCGGACGCCATCTATCAACAGATTCAGGCGTTCGCGAATTTCGGTTTCGCCGAATCGCATTCGTTGTCGTTCGCGCTGCTGGTCTATGCCAGTTCATGGCTCAAGCTGCATTATCCGGCGGCGTTCCTGGCCGGGCTGTTGCGGGCTCAGCCGATGGGGTTCTATTCTTCCGCCACGCTGACCGCGGACGCCGTCCGGCACGGGGTGAGCGCGCTGCGGCCCTGCCTGGCCAGGTCCGGGGTGGACCCCGTGCTGGAGCCACTACCCGCTGATCGCAGCTCAGTGCCCGCTGGTCGAGCTTGTCGAAACCCCTCCCAGACTGATCAAGACCCGCCCCCCGCCGGTCGAGCTTGCCGAGACCCCTCGCAACCGGGCCCCACCGGGATGGCGTCCTGCCTGGAGCGGCATCAACCTCCGGTGGGCGACTTCGATCGGGAAGCTCCCGACGAGTCGGCCGCCCATCGCCGGGACGGTCACTTCGCCGTCCGGCTAGGTCTGGCCGGCGTCCGCGGTATCGGTTCCGAGGTCGCCGAGAAGATGGTGACGGCCCGCGAGCAGGGCGGAATGTTCACCTCGATGGAGGATCTGGTGCGCCGGACGTCGCTGACCGCTCAGCAGTTGGAGGCGCTGGCGGCATCCGGGGCGTTGGAATGCCTGGGATTGACCCGGCGTGAGGCGCTGTGGCGGGCCGGTACCGCCGCCCTCGATCAGCCGGGTTTCCTGCCCGGAACACTGCCCGAGGTGCAGCCACCGCTGTTTCCCGAGC
Organism: Micropruina sp.; assembly: GCA_039811845.1. Classification (GTDB taxonomy): domain Bacteria; phylum Actinomycetota; class Actinomycetes; order Propionibacteriales; family Propionibacteriaceae; genus Micropruina. The sequence continues at coordinate 2,317 of JBDHZN010000021.1, forward strand.
CGTCGGCGTTCGAGACCCTGGCCGACGACCTGTGGGCCACCAGCATCTCGACCGACGACCATCCGTTGGCCCATCTGCGGCCGGCTCTGGACGCCCGCGGGGTGCTGCCGTCGGCCGCGCTGCGCACCGCCGAGGTCGGACGCCGGGTCGAGGTGGCCGGGGTGGTCACCCACCGGCAGCGGCCGTCCACGGCGTCCGGGATCACCTTCATGAACCTCGAGGACGAGCACGGCCTGATCAACGTGGTCTGCTCCCAGGGGGTCTGGATGCGGCACCGCCGGGTGGCGCGGGACTCGTCCGCGCTGATCGTCCGCGGCATGCTGGAACGCTCCCCCGAAGGCGTCACCAACCTGCTGGCCGACCACTTCGAACCGCTAGGGCTCAAGATCCGAGTCACCTCGCGCGACTTCCGCTAACCCGGTGACCGGAAGAACCGTCCCCGGTCGGCGAACGTTCCCGGTATGCGAACTGGCGGATGCCAGGGTTGCACGGGAGCGCCGACGTCCGATGATCCAGAGCAGCGGACCGGTCATGGCGGTTGTGACCAGCGCGGTGAGCACCAGAAGGGTGTAGAGGCCCTGGTCCAAGATTCCGGCCTGAAGGCCGGCGGTGAGGACGACGAGTTCGGTCAGTCCGCGGGTGTTCATCAGGCTGGCCAGCATCGACGCCTCATGGGTGTCGATGTCGGCGAGTCGGGCACCGGCAAAGGTTCCGATCAGCTTGCCGCCGATAGCCACCAGAAGAATCAGGATCAGTTCGATGAGGTTGGACATGTCGAGACCACGGACATCGACCGAGAGCCCCGCCACCACGAAATAGGCCGGCAAAAGCAGCGTGGTGGCCAACGGCGTTATCCGGGCAAGCAGGCTTTCTCGGACGTCGACCTCCCGGCCGTCGCTCCCCGTCCTACGACCGCGGGGCAGGCAGAGTCCCGCGGCGAAGGTACCGAAGATGAAGTGCAGCCCCATCCACTCCGTGGCCGCGCCCGAAAGCAGCGCAAGCCCCAGCACCAACGCCAACCCCAGCGTGCCCACCCCGGTCACGCCCAGCAGCCGTCGCATCAGCGGACGGACGACCAAACCCATCACCATCGCGTAGACCGGGAGCAGGATCAACTGCCAGGCGGTGCCCGCAGAGGCGGTGCTGACCGCGAGTGCAACGGCCAGCAGCAACCATGCGGCCACGTCGTCGACCGCCGCGGCGGCCAGCGCGATCACCCCGACCCGAGTCCGCGCCAGGCCGGTGTCGGCGACGATCCGGGCCAGCACGGGAAAGGCCGTCACAGCCACGGCCGCCACGATGAACAGCACGAATCCAGCGGTGTGCCCGGCCTGGTGACGACCGGCCAGCCAGAGACCCAGCGGCACGGCCGCGAGAGCTGGCACCAGCATCGATCCTGCCGCGACACCGGCCACCGCGCCGCGTCGACCGCCGACGGCCTGACGTTCCAGTTCATAGCCCAGGCCCAGCATGAACAGCCCGACCCCGACGTCGGCCAGCGCACTGAGCGTTCCTCGCAGGCCGACCGGGAACAGATAGTTGCCCAGCACCGGACCCAGCACCGTGGGCCCCAACAGAATCCCGCCGATGAGTTCGCCGACGACCGCCGGCTGGCCGATGTAGCGCGCCAGTCGTCCCAGCACGTGCGCGACCACCAAGATCGCGGCAAGGCCCAGGAAGAGCATCTGAATCTGATGGCTCGTCATCACAACCTCCGACGAAGCGACGCGCGGTGCTTCACTCGATGTCGCGAGGATGGACCGAAGCCGGCATCAACTGCAGCAGCGAATGCCGCAGCGCCATCCGGCCACGATCCTCAATCGGCTCTGAGTACAGATCGTCCAACGCCGCCTTACCCAGGTTGTGTGGGCCGACGATCCGGTAACACGAAGGATTGAAGCTGCCGAACCAGAGTTGCGAGAACAGCCGCGGGTTGAGGATCTGCCGCCACTCGGGAACCAGGCAACCGATCTCGCGGGCCAGCGAATCGAGGTAGAGGATCTGGGACGGAACCGACTCCGTGCGGCGCGGGCTGAGCGACGTCCAGTACTCCTCCCACTCCTTCTCCTCGGAGATCCGCTGATCGACGTCCGCAGGCAGGCTGAGTTTCCCGCTGCACAGGAGCGCGAAGTAGCGAGCCTGCATCTCGGCGCAGATCGGGATGCCGCCGGAGAACGGCCGGACCATGCCGATGAATGCAGCCGTGCCCTGATGTTCGGCGGGAACGACGTGCTTGTACAGGTTGCGGACGTCGCCGTCGAGTACCTTCAGGTCACCGATCGCCAGCTCTTCGGTGGTGAATCCGGTGCACAGCAGCACGATGTCGAACTCTTCCGAACTGCCGTCGGAGAAGTAGACCCGGTTGCCCTCGGCGGAGGCCAGGCCGGAATCGTTCAACGCGATCTTGCCTTCGACGATGTTGGGGATGAAGGTCACGTTCTTGCAGAAGATGGCCTTCTGGCTCCAGCTGCCGTCGGGGTGCGACCGCCGGTTCCATTCCGCGATCATCGCCCGGTTCGCCGGGTTGTCCAGCGTCGCCAGATCCAGCTTGGCCGGGTCGGCGGGCTCCCCGAACGGGTTCGCCCCGGTCAGCGGATCGGGAACCCCATGCCTGGGGTTCAGCCGCCCGATCGCGGTGAGCAGCACCCCGTAGACGACCGTCGCGGCGAGGAAGATCGCCTTCGTCACCGAGTTCCGCGCCCAGAACGAATCGATCGCCAGCGGCACCCTGGTGGCCCGCCGGTACATCTCGTGATGATGGGCGCGTACCGTGCCGTGATCGGTCGATTTGGTTCCGGCGGTGACCCTTGCCAGCAGGAACGAGTACGACCGAATGGCCAGTGTGCAGGCGCGCGCGACGTCCGAGACCTCCCGGACGATGTCCGCACCCGATTCAGCCAGGCCGACGACGAGAACCCGCTTGTCCCGGAACGGTTCGCTATTGCGGTACTGCGAGGAATGCACGACCTCACCGGTGAATCCCTTGAGTTCCGGAAGCACCCGCGCCGGCGTCTTGAACGGCCCGGAGCAGACCGCCACCGCGTCGAACTCGGTGGTGGTCTCGGCACCGTCGCGGCGCACGGTGACCAGCCAGCCTTCCGGCGTCCGGGTGAGATCGGTGACCTCACTGTCGACGACGACCTTGTCCCGCAGCCCGAAACGGTCGGCGTAGTCGTTGAGGTAGCCGAGGTATTGCGGGCGGGTGTAGAACATCCGGCCGCCTTTGAACGGGTAGTCCGAATACGCCATCAGCTTCATCGAGATGGTCAGCCTCAAGTTGTCGAAGGCCTTCATCTTGTCGCCGTCGTCACCCTCACGAAGCCAGATGCCCCCCACGTCGGGATTCTTGTCGTAGCAGACCACCTCATGCCCCTCATCGAGGAGTTGCTTGATGGTGGTCAGGCCGCACGGACCCGCCCCGATCACACAGACCTTCACATGTACCCCACTTCATGCAGCGTCCGTCGCTTGAAGGCGGACCGTTTCCAAACCATGGTTAGGTTAGGCTAACCAAAATCTGATAAACGGTTGGGTCGGATGATGGACGTCGCGGACGCGGGGTCTAACGGATCGCTGTCGAGACCTGGGGACACAGCGCTGGAGAGGTCTCGACAAGCTCGACCAACGGTTCGGGACATCCCGACAAACTCGACCAACGGTTCGAAACATGCCGACAAGCTCGACCAACGGGTTCGTTGGTTACGGCAGCAGTGCCCGCCGAATGGCCGGGCCAGCCTCCCCCGCCTCCAGCGCGTGACCGGCGTCGGTGAGATGCGCATGGTCGGCCGCGTAGAAGAACGGTCCACCCGAATAGCCGGGCATGGTATCGACCAGGTTGATCAGCGGTGCGTTCAACTCGGTGGCGTAGTCGATGACCTTCTGCTGGTACGCCATCCACTGCTCGCGCGGTGTGTTGTCCGCGACCGGCTGAGTACCCAACACCCACCGCGCCCGCGGCGCCACCTCGCCCACCAGCTTGTGCAGCCGGCCGAGATTGTCGGCGAAGTCGCCTGCGCTGACGCCCTGCCACAGGTCGTTGCCGGCCAGCGACAACACCACCACATCGGGATCGATCTCGCGCAGCAGCGGCAACAGCGCCGGACGCCCGGCCCAGCCGAGCCAATCCTTGGTACTGCTGCCCGCCCAGGCCAGGTTGTAGACATCGATGCTTCCGCTGCCACTGCGTCCGAGCACACCCAGCACGGTGCCTTCGCCACTCACCGTCAGCTCGGGACCGAGCTTGTCCACGACGAAGCTCGTTGTGCCCTCCTCGGTGCTGGTGAAGGTGACCTCGGCTCCGCCCGACGAGGCGGTGAACCGCTGACCGGCTCGCTCCGCGCCGATATGGACCACCGCGGAGTCGTAGCGGGAGGTGTCCCAGGTGACCGGGCCGCGGGCGATCGATCCCGGCACCCCGCTCTCGTTCAGTGCCGACCAGGAGCCTTCGCCCGGGCGTCCTGCGGTGAAGCCGAACATCGGCCCGGAAACGGACGCCGGCAGCCAGGTACCACCAGAACCTGCTGCTTCCCCGCGCTCGATCCGTAGCTGGTCCCCGACCAGATGTGGCCAGGTGCGGCGCAGGTCGGTCACCTCGCCCATACCCTCGGTCAACGAATCCGCCAGCACCACGATGCGCAGCGGTTTGTGGCCCTGCCGGAGGAAGAACACCGCGGCCACGGCGACCACTGCCATCACCGCAACGATCGTGGCCACGCGCACCCAGCCACCGAGTCGTCGCGGCCCGGTGGTGGGCCGACCGCCTTCGCTCGTCACTGCCATGGCGCCAGCGGGAGGCCGGTGTAGCTGTCGGAGAACCAGCGGGCCAGCGGACCGCCGTGAGCGAGGGTGCGGAGCTGCTCGGTGCGCAACTCCTCACCGAACTCGTCGGACTCAAGGCGGTGCAGCAGATCGGTCATCCACCAGGAGAAGTGGGTCACCTGCCAGACCCGGCGTAGGCAACTGGCCCGATAGCCGTCGAGGGCGGTCTCGTCACCGTGCAGCAGTGCGCGGCCGAGCCGGCGGGAGAGCTGAGTCATGTCGGCGACGGCCAGGTTGAGCCCCTTGGCGCCGGTGGGCGGGACGACGTGGGCGGCGTCCCCGCCGAGCAGCAGCCGGCCGTACCGCATCCGGCGGTGCACGACGCTGCGCAAGGGCGTGATCGACGACTCCAGGAACCTCCCCTCGTTGACCGGGCTGTCGGGCAGGTCGAGCCGCCGGTGCAGGTGCTCCCAGATCCGGTCCGAACTCCAGTCGGCCAGCGTGTCGCCGGCGGGCACCTGCAGATAGAGCCGGCTCACCTCCGGGGTCCGCATCGACGCCAGCGCGAAGCCCTCGGGGTGCCGCGCGTAGATCAGTTCGTGGCTGGGCGGCGCCGCCTCCACCAACACCCCCAGCCAGGCCGCGGGGTAGCTGCGCTGCAGGGTTTGCCGTTCGGCGGCGTCCAGTAGTTGCGCGGTGATGCCGTGCGCACCGTCCACTCCGGCGACGTACCGTGCGCTGATCGTGCTCTCGCCCGCCTCGTCGCGGTGGCGCACCGCCACCCGGTCGTCGGACAGAGGGTCGAGGCCGATCACCTCGGCACCGAACCGCAGCGGCAGGCCGTCCGCCTCGCGTAGTCCGATCAGGTCCCGGACGAGCTCGCGCTGCCCGTACACGGTCACCGTCTTGCCGGCCAGGGCGGCGAAATCGATCCGGTCGCGCACCATCCGGTCACCGGCGCGATGCTGCAGCTGGACGCCGTCGTGCACCAGCCGGTCGGCGAGCATCCGCTCCCCCACGCCCAACTCGGCCAGCAGCTCGGCGACCGGCTGCTCGATGATGCCGGCCCGGACGCGGCCCAGCACGTAGTCGCGCGGGCGGCGCTCCAGCACTACCGCGTCGATGCCCTGCAACTGCAGCATGCGCGCCAGCAGCAGCCCGGCCGGGCCTGCCCCGATGATCGCCACATCGGTCTGGATCGGGTTCATCGGTTCCTTCCCATCGGATCGGAGGGGGCATCGAACAGCGCCGGCGAGAACCATTCGACGAAGTAGCCCAGCGGACGGCCGTCCAGCGGCAGGGTCATCACGTACTCCCGCCCCGGGATCAGTTCGGTTTCCGCTCGGACGCCGGCCAGCTGGTTGGCCCACCGACCCGCCGGACGTCGACCCCAGCCGGTCAGCTTCCGCGACGTCATCACCCCGGCTTCGTGCAGGGTGCGTCCGATCGGCGCCTCGGAAGTGGCCAGCGTGCCGACGACCGTCTCGGGCAGCCGGTCGAGAACACAACTGACGCAGGCACTCGCCCACACCTGGGTCTTGCCACGAAGCAGCACCTCGCGCACCAGCAGTGACTCAGCCGGCAGCAGTTCCAACACGTCGTGCGCCCGCCGCAGCTCGGCCGCCACCGCCAAGGACGCCGTGCCCGTGTACGGGTTCGCGCCGCCCCCGGCCACCGACAGGTCGTCGGTCGCCGCCACCACCCAGTGCTGCAGCGGCCGTGCCGTCACCTGCTCGCCGGTGAGAACGTGCAGCGAGGTGGTGGTCAAGCCGTCACCGCGCAGCACCAGCTGCTCCAGGCGACCCAGACCCGCCAGCCGGTCGGTGGCACCCGAGCGTCGCCGGTCAGCCAATGCGGGCGTCCAGGGCATCGCCGACCAATGCGGCGATCCGCTCCACATAGGGCGGCTTCAGGATCGCCACATGGCCGCATTCCACCTCGTGAATCCGGTATTCGCCGGTCAGCACATGACGCCACCACGAACGGTCGTCGACGTTCTCGGGGGTGAGGAACACCTCGGTCGGGCCGTCCCAGGGATGCACCCGGTACCACTCGGTGAGCCGCAGACCGTGCTGGAAGAAGACCTGGTCGCGCACGGCCGGCCGATATGGATACAGGCCGGCACCGAGCAGCTGCAGCCGGGTCAGCCAGAGCTCGCGACGACTCTGCCTATGACCGCCCGGGATGCGTAGTTCGGGCGCCGACTCACCGCTGAGCCGGGCGAGCCGTCCAGGCAGCAGGGTGTCGAGCAGCACGGTGAACGCCACGTCGTAGCCGCGTTCGCGCAGCAGCCGTCCGGTTTCGAGCGCGAAGAGTCCACCCAGCGAATGCCCGATCAGCACCACCGGACCCGGCGCCTGACGCTGCTCGATCAGCCCGGCGTAACGTTTGGCGGCCCGACGCACCGACCAGTCCGGAATGGCGCGCCGCTCCAGCCCGCGCACCTGGAACGCGTGCACCGAATGGCTGGGGTCAAGCTTGCGGGCAAGGTCGGTGAACAGGTAGGCCGGGCCTCCGGCGCCCGAGAAGCAGTACACGGGAACCCCGTCGCCTTCGCGCAAGGTGACCATCACGCCGCGCGAGGGGTCGTCGGTCGGCTGTTTGCCCGATTGCTCGCGCACCCGGGCGGCGAAGGCGGCCAGCGTCGGCGCGGCGGCCAAGTCGGAGCCGCGCAGGTCGATGCCGTCCTCGGCGAGCGCGGCCAGCATCTCCTCCACCGCCAGCGAATCGCCGCCGAGTTCGGCGAAGCTCTCGTCGCGTCCGACCGTCTCCAGGTGCAGCACGTCGCACCAGACGGCCGACACCAGCGCCTCCCACTGATCGGTCGGCACGGTCAGATTGGACCGGACGGCGGGCGCAGGCAACGCGGCTCGGTCGACCTTGCCGCGCTCGGTGCGTGGCAGGGCATCCAGCAGCACGATCGACTGCGGCACCATCCAGTCGGGCAGCCGCTGGGCGAGTTCAGCGCGCAGCTGAGCCAGCGACGGCGTCCGTCGCGCGGGGTCGGGCACCACGTAGCCGATCAGCCGTCCGGCTTCGGCATCCGCGATCACCACGGCGTCCCGCACCACCTCGATGCCGCGCAGCACGGCCTCGACCTCAGCCGGCTCGACCAGGTAGCCACGGATCTTCACCGCGTCATCCTTGCGGCCGGCCAACCTCAGTTCACCGTCGACCACGCTGCCCCGGTCGCCGGTGCGGAACGTCCGCTCGTCGCCACGCTCGCCGAACACCGTGGCGGTGCGTTCGGGCTCCCCCCAGTAGCCGGACGCCAGGAAGGCCGAACGCACCTCCAGCACACCCACCTCACCAGCCGGCAGTGGAAGGCCGTCGTCGCCGACCGGAGTGATCGTCTTGCGCTGAGTGACCCGTCCGGCCGGGATCTGCCCGGACGGCAGCGGCTCACCGGCGCTGACATGGAAGAAGCTCAGATGGCCGGTCTCGGACGAACCGACGTAGTTGGCGTAGTCGGCATGCGGCAGGTAGGGCCGGGCAGCGGCCACATCGCGGCCGTGGATCGGTTCGCCACAGGTGGTCAGCAGCCGGATCGCCGGAAAGCTGTTCAGGCTCAGACTGCCGTTGAGGTGGCGCAGCATGGACGGCGTGCAGTGCAGCGTGGTGATGCCGCGAGCATCGAGCCATTCGGCGATCTCGCCGACGCTTCGTTGCCGGGGATCGAAGCTCTCGGCCAGGCAGCCGTTCAGCACCGCCATGAACAACACCTCTTGGCCCGCCGCGTAGGCCGGCGGCAGCAGCATGGCGCAGACGTCGTCGATCCGCAGCCCGAACTCCTCCCGGCTGGTGGCGGCGCCGTTGACCACCGCGGCGTGGCTGAGCACCACGCCCTTCGGTGCGCCGGTGGAGCCGGACGTGTACACGATCGTCGCCGGCACACTGCCGCCGGGCCGGCGGACCTCGCCCGCCCAGGGCAGCCCGCTCTCCCAGACCTGGGTCACCGGCAGGACGCCCGCGGCGCCGGCCTCGACCGCCAACGGCTGGAACTCGTCGTCGACGATCGTGGACGTGGCGCCGGAGGTCTGAAGGATGTGCCGCAGCCGGGCGGTGGGCAGCTGCGGATCGAGCAGCACCAGCGGCCGTCCGGCATAGACCACCGCGACGGCCAGGGCCAATGCCCGGGCCGAGCCGCCGAGCACGGCCATCGGGGCGTCCTGGACTCCGACGGCGGCGAACTCCTGGCACAGCGCGCCCAACTCGGCGTAGCAGACCGTCGTGCCGACGACGTCCCGAATGGCGGGCGAACCGCCGTCAACCTGAGCGATCACTGAGTCCAGCTGATCGCACAATGGCGCCCTGGACGATGGATCAGGCGTAGCCACAGCCATTTTTGACGGTCCCCCCCGGGCCAGCTTCAACACTTCTTCACCACACTCTGAGAACGATCGGATGATGGTTAGGTAATGCTAACCTAAGCGGCGCCGCCACCCGAGGGAGGTTCGGACGGCGGACGAAGCCAACCACCAGGAGGAATGCAGTGCGCACGCAAATCCAACGACCATCCGGGGGTGGGCGCCGCCAGGCCCCCCGAGCACTGGGGGGTGTAGTCGCGCTCGGTCTGGTGATGGGAACTTTCGCCGCCGCCGCACCGCTCGCCCAGGCCGCCTCGGTGACCGTCGGCGGCCGGACCTTCGACGTGCAGAGCGCGAGCGTCGGCCAGGACAACTACCAGGCCGCCTATTCGGCCAAGAACAACGTCATCTGGGTCACCTCGACCACCCATAACTGGGACAGCGGCTCGCCGCGCGCCGACGTGTCGACCATCAGCAAGCTGAATCCGGCCACCATGCAGGTGATCAGCACCATCAAGCCACGGACCCTGGACGCCGGCACGGCGACCGCTCGTCCGGAGGCCGCCTACGGCATCGCCGTCGACGACGAGAACAACCGGATCTGGACCAGCGCCACCCGCGAGGACGCCGTGGTGGTCTACGACCAGAGCACCGGCAACCGGGTCGCCACCATCGGCAACATCGGGCACACCCGTGACATCGCCATCGACTCGTACCGCGACGTGGCCTATGTGACCGATCCCAATGGCGGCTCGATCACCAAGATCGATACCAACACCCTGCAGGTGATCGAGACCCTCAAGGGCTTGACCACCGGCTTCTCGCCGATGTCGCTCGACCTGGTGGCCGACGCGAACAAGGCACTGCTCTACACGGTCAACCTCAACAATGGCGCGCTGGTCGAGATCGATTCGATCAACAAGAACACCAGGGTTGTTGCGAACACCGGCGGCGACACCGCCTCGGGCGTGGCCGTCGACGCGACCCGCGGCCTGGCCTACGTGTCCAGTCAGGGCTCCAAGGACGTCCGCACCATCAATCTGTCCACCGGCGCCCTGGTCAACACGGCCACCAGCTCGGTCGCACAGCTGAACATCGCGGTCGACTCGGCCAAGGGTCTGGTCTACAGTGCCGGCTTCGGTGGCTCCAGCGTGCTCGTGGTGGACGCCGCCACCGGCGCGCGGATCGGTGAGATCCCGGTCGGCGCCGGCCCCAACGACGTGATCGTCGCGGGTGGCACAGCATGGGCGGTGGACCGGGCACCTGGCGGTTCGAAGGTGTGGAAGATCACCCCGCAGGGCACCGGTGACCCCGATCCGGACCCGGATCCCGATCCTGACCCGGAGCCCGGGAAGGCGACCTTGAGCTTCGAGGGAACCCCCACCATCGGCGGCACCATCACCGTGCGTGGCACCGGCTGGAAGACCGACGACGGCAAGAGCGGCTCCAAGATCGCCCTCAAGCTCGACGACGGCGCCATCGAGAAGACCGACGGCAACGACGTCTGGCAGCTCATCGACGCCAACACCGACGGCACCTTCACCGCGCAGGTCACCCTGCCCGACGGCACCACCAGCGGCGCCGGCGGATCCAACCCCGCCTACACCACCGGTGCCCACGTGCTCCGCTTCCTCACCGGCTCCCTCAAGGAGGGCGACGCCCGACGCAGCGAAAAGCTCGACATCACCGTCACCAACGCACCCGATCCCGATCCCGATCCGGAGCCTGAGAAGGCAACGGTGACGGTTGAGGGGACGGCGACCCTTGGCGGGACGGTCACCCTGCGTGGCACCGGCTGGAAGACCGACGACGGGAAGAGCGGTTCGAAGATCGCCGTCAAGATCGACGACGGCGCCATCGAGAAGACCGACGGCAACGACGTCTGGCAGCTCATCGACGCCAACGCCGACGGCACCTTCACCAGCACCTTCACCCTGCCCGATGGCACCACCGGTCCGAAGGGATCCAATCCCGCCCTGACCACCGGCGCCCATCTGCTCCGCTTCCTGACCGGCTCCCTCAAGGAAGGTGACGCCCGACGCAGCGAAAAGGCTGACATCAACGTCACCAAGGCAGCCGATCCGGAGCCGACGCCTACTCCGACGCCCACTCCGACGCCCACACCGACACCGACGCCCACACCGACTCCCACTCCGACACCGACGCCGACTCCGACGCCGACACCGGGAAGCGCCACGGTGACCGTGAAGGGCAAGGCGACGGTCGGCGGCAAGATCACCCTCGTCGGTAAGGGCTGGACGACGACGGACGGCAAGGCCGGTTCGAAGATCGCCGTCAAGATCGACGACGGAAACGTCAAGAAGACCGACGGCAACGACGAGTGGAAGGTGTTCGAGGCCAAGGCCGACGGCACTTTCAAGGCCGAGCTGATCCTGCCGGACGGCGGCAAGCGCGGCGCCTACGGCTCCAAGCCGGTCTTCAAGCCCGGCAAGCATTCGTTGCTGGTGCTCTCGGGCAAGCTCAAGCGGGGCGATACCGGACGCAGCGTGACCGTCGGCATCAAGGTGGGCAAGGCGCTGCCGAAGCCCAAGGCGAAGAAGCTGCCCAGCATTTCGGGCACGGCCAAGGGCCACGAAGTGCTGACCGCCAAGACGGGCACCTGGAAGAAGGCCAGCAAGGCCACCTTCAGCTACCAGTGGCTGCGCGACGGCAAGGCGATCGAGGGCGCGACGTCCAAGAAGTACCGGCTGACCGGTGCTGACGCGGGCGCCAAGCTCAGCGTCCGGGTCGAGGCAACCACCTCGAAGGGCGCCTGGGGCGTCGCCACCTCGAAGGCCAAGCAGGTGAGCAAGGCCAACACCCGGCTCACCGTGGACGTCACCCGTAACCAGGGCGACAAGCCGGCACGGGTGCGGGTCGAGATCGGTTCCCAGGACTGGATCAAGCCGGACGGCGAGCTGACCATCAGCGCGAGCGGCAAGACCGTGACCGCGAAGGCGTCCGACAACTACGTCCGCGCCGACCTGCCCTGGCTGCGTCCGGGCATGAAGCACAAGGTCACCGTCACCTTCAGCGGCGACCGTGCGCTGCAGGGGTCGAAGGTCAGCTTCACCCTCGAGGTGCGCTGATCGGGTTCACTCCGGTGAACTGACCTGAACAAGCGAGGGTGGTGGCGCATGGCGCCACCACCCTCGTTGCTTTTGCCATGGTGCCGCCAACGCTGGTTGAGCTTGTCGAAACCCCACCGCTGGTTGAGCTTGTCGAAACCCCCGTATCAGCACCCTGGAGTCCCGGTCTCGACAAGCTCGACGACCAACGGTCTCGGGCCCATCGTCATCCCGGCGAACGCCGGGATCTCACGGTCTGCCGCCGCACGCCGAGATCCCGGAGCAAGCCCGGGATGACGGGTCGTGACAGCTACTCGGCGAGCGCCCAATACCGGACGTAGTCGACCTGCATGGTGGCCGGCAGCGTGGCGGAGCCGTCCGGGGTTCCCGGGTAGGCGCCGCCCATCGCCATGTTGATGATCAGGTAGTAGCGCCGATCGGGGACGTCGAAGGGCCAGCGCCCACCGGCCGGCATTCCGGCCGGGGTGACGGTGTGCACGAGTTGGCCGTCGTGGAAGAACTCGAGACGCTCGGGCCTGATCAGCACCCCGAAGCGATGCCACTCGCCGTCGTTGACCGTGCCGGTGGAGTGCCAGCTGTACTGCTCCCAGTGCGTGGGACCGCCGTGGATGTTGCTGGAGTAGCCCCAGGCGCCGTTGACCGTCTCCATCACGTCGATCTCCCCGCCGTCCGGCCAGGGCTCACCTTGCGACCGCAGCCAGAAAGCCGGCCACAGCCCGGACGCCGGCTGCGTCGGCAGCTTCATCCGCGCCTCGACGTAGCCGTAACCGACGCTCACCCGGTCGCGGCTGACCAGGCGTGCGGAGGTGTAGGGAGAGGCCGAGTCGGCTCCGCCGGGCCGGGTGACGATCCGCAACGTGCCGTCGTCTGCGATGAAGGAGTTCGCCCGCGCGGCGGTGTACTCCTGCAACTCGGCATTGCCCCAGCCTGTGGCGCCGAGCTCGAACCCCCAAGTGGTGGCGTTCGGCCGGCCGTCCGTTGTGGGCGCGAACTCGTCCTGCCAGGTCAACGGCCCGCACGTCGGCCCGACCGGGCACCGGGTACCTGCGGGAACTGCGGCACCCCCGCGGATCTGCGGTGCCGACCCGGCGGCGCCGTTGACCAGCAGCGCCGCGACCGCAGCCGTCGCCAGCGCGGTGCCGGCGATCGCCAGCCGTCCGCGTTGTCGGGAGCGGCTCATGCGCCAGCGTGGACGGGGGCGCCGACCCCCTGGCTGCGGAACCAGGCGGCGGTTCCGGCCAGGCCCTCGGCGAGCGGCACCTGGGGCAGGCCCGGGAACAGCTCGCGCAACCCGGTGACATCGGCCAACGAGTGGCGGACGTCGCCCACCCGAGCCGGTTCATGGCGCACCTGTGGCGGTTCGGGCAGCACCGCTCCGATGCTGTCGACGAGTTCCAGCAGGCTCACGCTGGTGCCGCCGGCCACGTTGACCGGCGTCGAGTGACTGGTGCGTTCGGCGACCGCCCGGCACAGCAGCCGGGCCACCGTGCCGGCATGGACGAAGTCGCGGGTCTGCAGGCCGTCGCCATGGATCGGCAAGGGCCGGCCGCGCAGTCCGGCGTCCAAGAATTTGGGGATCACCGCGGCGTAGGGATGGTCGGCGCTCTGCCGGGCTCCGTAGACGTTGAAGAACCGCAACGCCAGCGCAGCCAGTCCGTAGCTCTGCCGGTAGGCGAGCAGATACGACTCCGCCGCCAGTTTGGAGGCCGCGTACGGGCTGAGCGGCGCCGTCCAGTCGGTCTCGGCGATCGGCGTCGCCGGGTTGGTTCCGTACACCGCGCTGGAGGAGGCGAAGACCACCTGCGCGTCGACCCGACGAGCAGCTTCGAGGACCTCGATGGTGCCGGTCACATTGACCTGGTGGCAGCGGACGGGATCGTCGACGGACAGCGGGACGCTGCCGATCGCAGCCAGATGAAGTACCGCGCTCACCCCGTCCATCGCGGAACCGACGACGTCGGGGTCGGTGATCGAGCCGACGATGAGGTCGGCCGAGGTGTCGGAAAGGTTCTCGCGGCGTCCGGTGCTCAAGTCGTCCAGAACCCGGACGCGGACGCCGGGGAGGTCGCGGAACAGTCGGTCCACCACGGTGGAGCCGATGAAGCCGGCACCACCGGTGACCAGCACGATCATGAAGGTGTCTCCAGGGGGTTTTGGATGGCGGTCGCGAACTTTACCCGATGATACTTAGGTTAGTCTTACCTAAATGACTTGTCCGTCCACTGAGGCCGCTGCGTCCATGCGCTCGGACCCCGTTCGTCCCGCTGTCGCCGTGGTGATCTGCGCCTATGACGAGCGACGTTGGCCGGTTCTGGAGCAGGCCGTCACCGAGACCGTCGACCAGTTACGCGGCGACGATCAGGTTGTCGTGGTGATCGATCATAATCCGACCCTACTGACCAGGGCACGCGACGCCTGGGGTGCACTTCCCGGCGTCCAGGTGCTGCCGAACGGTGCTGGACGTGGCCTGTCCGGGGGACGCAACACCGGCATCGAGCACAGTTCGGCACCGGTGGTCGCCTTCCTCGACGACGACGCGGTCCCCCGCGCCGACTGGCTTGATGCGCTCGGCGCACGGTTCGCCGAGATATCCGTGGCTGCTGTCGGCGGCGCCGTCCAACCGCGGTGGGAGGCAGGTGCACCGCCACGTTGGTTCCCCGACGAGTTCGGCTGGGTGGTGGGTTGCGACTATCGCGGCCTGCCGGGCGACGGTGCGCCGATCCGGAACCCGATCGGCGCCAACATGGCGATCGCCCGGAACGCCTTCGACGTCGCCGGCGGCTTCTCGGAACGACTCGGACGCACCGGCGAACTGCCCACCGGCTGCGAGGAGACCGAGCTGGGCATCCGCATCCGTGCGGAACTGCCGGGCCGCGTCGTGCTCCGGGACACCGCAGCGGTGGTCGATCACCTCGTCCCCGTGGCGCGCGGGAAGCTGCGCTACTTCGTCCGTCGCTGCTGGAACGAGGGCCGCTCCAAGGCGGCACTGAGCGCTCTGGTGGGTTCGGGTGCGGCACTGGCCAGCGAGCGCGGACACGCGTTGCGGCTGGTGACCGAGGCGCCGGCCCGCTACCTGCGCCAGGCGGCGTCCGGCGACCTGACTGGCCTCGCCCGGGCCGGCAGTTGCCTGCTCGGACTGGTGGTGACGGGTGCCGGCTATCTGTCCGCACGGGCGCGTCGGGTGGCGAGCGTGACCGGTGGCGACACCGGAACCGCTGAGCCGGCGGCAGCCCCCTTCACCCCGATTCCCCTTTTGGACCTTGATCTGACTAGCCAAGATACCCCTGAGTCTCAACCTCTAGGTGAGGTTCAGGTGCTGGTTCGTGCGCATGGCTGGCCGCTGGGGCAGACCCGGGTACGGTTCGATTCCGCCCCACGCGAGTTCTCCGATTGGCGTAGCGCGGTGGCAGCCACCGACCCGGAGTTGGCGGCGTCCGCGGAACGGGCCAGCGGTGCGACTACTCCCCTGCCGGCATCGTCCGAGACGGTGAGCGTGGTGATCTGCACCCTCGGCCGCAACCCGTTGTTGTCGGACACCGTGCGCGCCGTGCTCAATCAACGCGGACCGATGGATGAGCTGCTGGTGGTCGACAACGACCCCGGTTCCGGCGGCGTGGCCGGTTTGCTGGCCGGAGTCAGCGATCCACGGCTGCGGATCGTCGACGAGCCGCGGCGGGGAGCCTCCCACGCACGCAACGCCGGCGCCCGGCAGGCCGGCGGAACACTGCTCGCCTTCACTGACGACGACGCGGTGCCCGATCCGGACTGGACGCTTCACCTGACCGCGGCACTCACCGCGCATCCAGGCATCGGTTGCGCGACCGGGCTGGTGTTGCCGGCCGGGTTCGAATCCGCCGATCAACTCCGTTTCGAGGAGTACGGCGGCTTCGCCAAGGGTTACGCCACCACCTACTGGACCCCGGCCGACGGCCCGGCCATCGAGGCGGCACTGACCACTTGTGCCCGGGCAGCCGGCTCGCTCACCGACGCGATTCCCGGACGCCGCGGCGCCGCCTTCCCGTACACGGCGGGTGAGTTCGGCTCGGGTGTGGTGGCCTTGCGGGCGCAGACCTTCGCCGAGCTGGGCGGATTCGACCCGGCCCTCGGCCCCGGCACCCCCACTCACGCCGGCGAGGACCTCGATCTGTGCCGACGGGTGTACCTGTCGGGGGCTGCGGTGGCCTACCACCCCGCGGCCATCGTCCGGCATCATCACCGGGCCGATGATGCCCAACTGCGGGAACAGATCTTCGGCTACGGAGTCGGGCTGACGGCCGCCCTGGCGAAGCTGCTGTTCACCCAGCCACGGCATCTGGTCGGCTTCATGGCGCGCATCCCGGCGGCGGCGCACATGCTGTTCGCGTCCGACTCCAAGAAGAACGCCGCGCTGCCGTCCGACTTCCCGGCGGAGCTGCTGCGAGCCGAACGGTTCGGCATGCTGCTCGGGCCGCTGCGCTATCTGCGCTCCCGCGGAGGCCTGCGGTGAACCCCACGATCGGTGTCGTGGTGCCCGTCTATCGGGTCGAGAGGTACATCACCGGCTGTATCGCCTCGATCGGTGCGCAGACCGTGGCCCCGGACCGAGTGATCCTGGTCGATGACCGCGGCGGGGACGCGTCCATGGAACGGGCGCTGGCTGCCGCCCAGCAGGCCGGACTGCCGGTCGAGGTGGTCACCCAGTCCGAGAACCGCGGACTCTCCGCCGCCCGCAATACCGGCCTGGCCAGGCTGGACACCGATCTGGTCTGGTTCTGCGACTCCGACGACACCGTCGAACTCGAGTTCCTCGAAGACATGCGGCGGGCACTACTGGAGTGTGACGCGCAACTGGCCATGTGCCGGACGGCGCGGGTGAACGAAGCGGGCGAGACGCTCAGCATCGACGAGGACACATTCGACGAATTGGTGATGTCAGGCGCCGAGTTGGCCCGGCGGTTGCTGCTCAGCGAGGCCCGTGGCTACGCCTGCAACAAGCTGTTCCGCCGCGAGTTGCTCGGCGACGCGCCGTTCCCGGAGGGACACGTCTACGAGGACGTCGCCCCCATGCTGCGGATCGCCCTCGGTGCCGAACGGGTCGCCCTGGTCGACGCGCCGCTCTACCGCTACCTGATCAACGAGACCTCCATCTCCCGACGCTTCGGCCCACACACCCACGACCTGTTCGTCCAGGACGACCACGTGCAGACGCTGCTCGCCGATGCCGGTGTGTTCAGCGGGGAGGATACTGACGCCTGGCGCTGGGCCCATCTGCGTTTCCGGTATGACGGAGTGGTGTTCCCCGCGGCAAACATGGCGCTGCGAGCGAAGCTCGCCGGCGAAGGCGGTGTCGATGTAGCCCAGGTGGTCGCCAAAGCACGGGCCCTGATCCGTTGGTCGGACCTCCCCAGACTCTGGCGCGGCGGCGCCCATCGGCAGACCATCGCCGCAGCGATCCTGGCCCTGAGCCCCCGGCTGTACGCCCAGATCCTGCGTCGCCGCTGAGCTGAACCCTCCCGCCCGATGGACTCGTTGAGCCTCCTCTCCCAGTCCGGGTGACCAAGGGGACGGTTCCCCCGGTCACCAAGGACGGTTCTCTCGGTCACCAAGGACTGTTCTCTCGGTCACCAAGGACGGTTCTCTCGGTCACCAAGGACTGTTCTATCGGTCACCGGGGAGGTTCTTTCGGGCGCCGCCGGTCGGCCGCCTCTCCACCGCGTTGGGGAGACTAAGGGAGAGACCTCGGCCTCGGTGCCCCGCACGCCGGTTCCTTCGCTCATCGGGGACGGTTCTCGGTCACCTGGGAGGTTCTATCGGGCGCTGTAGGTCGAGCCGGTCGAGGACTCTCGCCAACGCGTGGCGGTCAGGCGGGCGGGTTGGCGGTCGGACAGGCTGGTCCAGCTGTTCCGGGGGCGAACCAATCAGACCTCGTCATCCCGGCGGACGCCGGGATCTCATCCAACTGGACGGCGCGGTAGCGATCTCGACATCGGTGACTGGTGGCGGGAAACATGTGCCGGTTTCGTTGTTACAACCCGAAATCCGGAAGGTTTCTCGAAAGCGGATAGCGATCTCGACATCGGTGCACCCGGAATTCTGCACGATCTGACCATCCGATGACCCGATGCCTCCGTTGGTCGAGCTTGTCGAGACCCTCTCCGGTAGTGATTTCCGCAAGCAGGTCTCGACGTAAGGGTGTTGTCACGGTGTTGTCAGAAACCACCCTGGTGTTGTCAGTTTCAGAAACCATGCCTGCAGCGGCGGTTGCTGACGAAAAGTGTCAGACCCGACCCCTACCGTGGTCTTTATGAATCGGAGCATCGGTGTGGCTACGGGATTTATCCCTGACCGGTCGGTGAACCAGTTTTGTCAGTGGTGACGTTTAGGGTCAACGGTATGAGCATCGAGGTAGAGCTGGGGACGGCGGTGGCGGATTTCGCCACCGTGGTAGCCGGCCTGCTCGATGATCTCGACTACGAAGAGGTGTCGCTGCTGGCGGATCGGAAACAGCTCGACCTGGTCGCTGACCTGTTGCAGGTGCAGTCGCGTTTGTCCGGGGTGGTGCACACCGTGCTGGGTCAGGTCGATCGTGGCGAGGCGGCGATGACCGCACATGGTGTTCCGACGGTGTCGTGGTTGGCGTCGGAGTTGCGGTACACCCGGGGCCAAGCTTCAGCGATGCTGCACCACGCCAACGATCTGCACCGGTTCACCCAACTCGGTGACGCGTTGCGCGACGGTGTCGCCAACGACCGGCAAGCACAAGCAGTCACCCAGGTACTGAAGAAACTCCCCACCGACCTGGGTGTCGAAACCGAAGCGAAAGCCCAGGCCACCATGGTCGGCCATTGTGAGGAGTTCAACAGCCACGAACTCGCCGGCCTGTCCCGGCACCTGCTGGAAGTTGTCGCACCCGAGATCGCTGAAGAAGCCGAAGCGAAACGCCAAGAACGCGAACTACGCGACGCGGAGCAGGCGCGGCATCTCAACTTTGCCGATGACGGGCATGGTTCCACCACCATCAAAGGCTCCCTCCCGACCGCTGACGCAGCCTTGATCAAGGCCCAGATCGAAGCGCTCGCGCAGCAGATGCACCGCACCGCCCTGGAGCTACGCGATTCGGGTGTGGCACAACCGTCATGGCCGCAACGCCGAGCTGACGCTCTCGTGGAGTTAGCGCGTCGGGTCGCGATCCAGCAAGCAGTACCCAAACATGGGGGCGACCGTCCCCATCTGGTGGTGCTGATCGACTACGACGACCTGCTCAGCGACTGCCGAGGCGCAGGTTTGGCTGACGGCACCCAGTTGACTGCCGGCCAGTTGCGGCAGTTCGCGTGTGATGCCGGGATCCTGCCGATCATTCTGGGCGGCCCCTCCGGCGTGCTCGATGTGGGCCGCGAACAGCGCCTGGTCACTCCCGATATCCGCCGTGCCCTGCAGGTGCGGGACAAGGGTTGTGTGTTTCCTGGTTGTGACCGGCCGGCTGCCGATTGTGATGCGCACCACATCGTCCCGTGGGCTCAAGGCGGCGAGACAGCGCTGTCGAATCTATGTTTGTTGTGTAAACATCACCACAACCT
Organism: Micropruina sp.; assembly: GCA_039811845.1. GTDB lineage: Bacteria > Actinomycetota > Actinomycetes > Propionibacteriales > Propionibacteriaceae > Micropruina. Next base: position 22,027 of record JBDHZN010000021.1, read on the forward strand.
GCTCGAACCTGACATGAAACGGGCTCCACAGTTGCAATGGCAGATCAGAATCTCGGCCGATGGGATTGCGGAGGTGATTCCGCCTCGATTCGTGGATAAGCATCGACGGCCACGATGCCATCAACGATTCCGACCACCCGGATAGACGGGGTGGATTATGTGTGCAGGGTTTGAGTCGTGGCCAGAAATATGCGGCTGCGTGGAATGGGTCTCGACAAGCTCGACCAACGGTGACTGAGCAAGGTCTCGACAAGTTCGACCGACGGTACATACGTCATCCCGGTGGGCCCCGGCATCTCCCCGATCGGAGAGTTCGGGCCGTAGAGATCCCCAGATCAAGTCAGGGATGACGGGTGACGGGGTGCGACAGCGCGTGCGTCCGCGAGAGAGGGTCTCAACCAGCGGTGGTGGACCCCATCTCGACCGGCAGTGGGTCAGGTCTGGTCAAGCTCAACCGGCGCTGGCTCAGGTCTCGAGAAGCTCGACCAACGACGGTTGGCCCGGCAGTGACGCGACCAGAAAGCGGAGTGGGCTGCACCCAACCACCACGACCCGACCACAGAACAGGGTCTCGACAACAACGCTCGACCAACGGTGACCGAAAGAACCGTCCCCACGGTCACCCATGGGTCTCGACAAGCTCGACCAACGGCGGTGCACAGAACTTGACCTGCGGGGACCACCGAAGTAAGTGCGTAGGGAAGGCCGCCGATGTCCACGCGCTTGTCTGACGACGGTGGCTATAGTGACCGCACGGCGATGGACCCCGCCGGAACCAGCTGGTTCGAACCGCACACCGCTGATGGGCCTACCGATGTTGCACAACACGGAGGTTCGTCATGCCCATCCGACGATTGGCCCTTGACGTCGACAAGGTGGTCGACCGGCCCGACCTGATCACGCTCGCCCGGGCGATCGAGAATGTCCCCGGGGTGGGTGCGGTCAACATCACGGTGACGGAGATCGACGTCGAGACGATCGGCACCGACATCACCGTCGAGGGTGACGACATCGACACCGAGGCGCTCTTCCGGGCCATCGAGCACGTCGGTGCCGTGCTGCACAGCGTGGACGAGGTGGTGGCCGGCGACCGGATCATCGAACGCGTCCTGCGCGTCCGATGAACTCCGGCATCAAACGGGTGGCCCGAGCGGTGCCCACCCTGCCGCTGGTCCTCGGCGTCACGGACGGCATGCTCAACGCGCTCACGCTTGCCGGCGGCGCGTTGTTCCACGGCAGCGGGGACGGGCTGACACTGCTGCTCGCACTGCGGGTCGGTATTGCCGCCCTGGTCACCGCGACATTCACCATGTTCGTCGCTGACTACGCCGAACGGCGCAGCTCACTGGTCCGCGCGGCACGACAACTCAACCTGACCGTCCGCGGGCAGTTGGCCGCGACCAACCTCGGCCGTCGTGCATTCCACGAGTCGTTGCTGGCGATGGCGGTCGCCGCCGGAGCGAGCCTCACCGGCGCATTCATCCCACTCGCCCTCGGCGCGACGCTGCCCGGCCCCTCCTGGACGGTGGTTGCCCTCACCATCGGGATGCTCGGGGTGTTCGGTTGGCTGCTCGGCGGCGTGCTGGCCGGGCGCCGGGCGATCTGGGCCTGCGCGATGACTCTCGGCGGCGCGGCAGTCACCGTGATCGGCGTCTGGCTGGACATCGCATGACCGGCCGCAACGAGGACCGCCTCGCGTCCGACACGAAGCGCTGGCTGACGCCCGGTGTCGCTTCAGTCGGCGCGGCCAGCTTCTTCTCCGACGCCGGCCACGAGATCGTCACCAGCGTGCTGCCCAGCTTCGTGACCAGCGTGCTCGGCGGATCAGCGGCCGCGCTGGGCGTAATCGAAGGTGTCAGTGACGCCCTCACCGGCGCCACGAAGGTGATCGGTGGACCGCTGGCGAACGACCCGGCTCGGCGGGGAGGATGGCCACCGGCGGTTACCTGGTGACCGCCGCGGCTACCAGCACGATCGGGGCGGCGACCGGCGCGTGGCAGGTGGGCGCGCTGCGCGCACTCGCCTGGGCCGCTCGAGGGTTCCGCTCCCCCGCCCGAGACGCACTGCTCAGTTCGCTGGCCCAGCGACGAAGCTACGGACGCGCATTCGGCGTCGAGCGGGCCGGTGACAACCTGGGCGCGGTGGTCGGTCCGCTGTTGGCCGCCGGGCTGGTGGCCTGGATCGGCATCCGTCCGACGATCTGGTTCGCCTTCATTCCCGGCATCCTGGCGGCGGTCGCGATCACGG
>JBDHZN010000022.1:0-23723 GCA_039811845.1 Micropruina sp.
CGATAGGACTCGTACTCGGCCCGCTTGTTGCGCAGCACGAAGTCGAAGACGTGCTCACCGAGGGTCTCGGCGGCCAACTCGGAGTTCTCCATCAGGGTGATGGCGGTGTCCAGCGAGCGGGGCAGCGGCTTGATGCCGAGCGCCTGACGCTGCCGCTCGGTGAGCGACCAGACGTCGTCCTCAGCACCCTCGGGCAGCTCGTAGTCGTTCTCGATCCCGGCCAGGCCGGCGTTCAGCACCAAGGCGTAGGCCAGGTACGGGTTGGCCGCCGAGTCGATCGAACGCAGCTCGACTCGCGCCGAGGCACCCTTGGACGGCTTGTACATCGGCACCCGGACCAGCGCCGAGCGGTTGTTCTGGCCCCAGCAGATGTAGCGCGGCGCCTCGGATCCGCCGACCAGCCGCTTGTACGAGTTCACCCACTGGTTGGTGACCGCGGCGATCTCGGCGGCGTGCCGGAGCAGGCCGGCGATGAACTGCCGTCCGATCTTCGACAGGTGGTACTCGGCCGAGGCGTCGTAGAAGGCGTTGCTGTCACCCTCGAACAACGACAGGTGGGTGTGCATACCCGAGCCGGGTTCGTTCTCCAACGGCTTGGGCATGAACGAGGCGAACATGTTCTGCATCGCGGCGACCTCTTTGATCACCACCCGGAAGGTCATGATGTTGTCGGCCATGGTGAGCGCGTCGGCATAGCGCAGGTCGATCTCCTGCTGGCCCGGGCCGCCTTCATGGTGGCTGAACTCGACCGAGATGCCCATCTGCTCGAGCAGGGTGATCGCCTTGCGCCGGAAATCGGTGCCGGCGTTGGTAGTGGTGTGATCGAAGTAGCCCGAGCGATCCACCGGCACCGGCGGCTCGCCGGGCACCAGAGGCTGCTTGAACAGGTAGAACTCGATCTCGGGGTGGGTGTAGAACGTGAAGCCCATGTCGGCCGCCTTGCGCAGCGCCCGCTTCAGCACGTAACGCGGGTCGGCGAAGGCGGGCGAGCCGTCGGGCAGCCGGATGTCGCAGAACATCCGCGCGGTGCCCTGGGTGGTGCCGCGCCAGGGCAGCAACTGGAAGGTGGCCGGATCGGGATGCGCGACCATGTCGGCCTCGTAGACCCGGGTGAAGCCCTGGATCGCCGAACCGTCGAAGCCGATGCCCTCGGCGAAGGCGCCCTCGAGCTCGGCGGGAGCGATCGCCACCGACTTCAGGAATCCCAGCACGTCGGTGAACCAGAGCCGGACGAAGCGGACGTCACGCTCCTCCATGGCGCGCAGGACGAACTCGGTCTGCTTATCCATGGCGGCTAGTCTGCCGCCCGCTGTGTTTCAGTTGGGTTACATCCGCCGGACGGCTCACGAACCTTCCTCGTACTCCTCGTCCTCGCGGTCCCACTGCTCGTTGCGCTCCCGCACCTTCTCCAAGGCGGCTGCGGCCTCGTCCCGGGTCGGATAGGGGCCCAGCCGCTCCTCGGCTTTGCAGCCCTCATACGGTTCCACCGCGTGGTGCTTCAGGCACCAGTACCAGCCGTCGCCGCTCACTGCCCGCCCCCTTCGTCGCTCGGATGCCCCCACTATGATCGCGCCCGTGACCGCGATCAAGCCTTACCCACAGACGCCCCAGCGTCGGGTGCCCGCCGAGATCGGCCGGCCCCATTACGTGGGACGGCCCGCCCCCGACCGCTACCGGGGTTCCGATGTGCAGACCCCGGACGTCATCGAACGCATGCGGGTCGCCGGCCGGCTGGCGGCACAGGCGATGCAGGTCGCCGCCGACGCGATCGCCCCCGGTGTGACCACCGACGAACTCGACCGGGTCGCTCACGAATTCATCTGCGACAACGGCGGATACCCCTCCACGCTCGGCTACCGCGGCTACCCGAAGTCGATCTGCACCTCGGTGAACGAGGTGATCTGCCACGGCATCCCCGACACCCGTCCGCTCGAGGACGGCGACCTGGTGAAGATCGATGTCACCGCGTTCGTGGACGGCGTGCACGGCGACAACTGCGGCACCTTCTTCTGCGGCGAGGTCGACCAGGCGTCCCGTGACCTCACCACGCGCACCCAAGAGGCGCTGAACCGGGCCATCAAGGCCGTCCGGCCGGGCCGTCAGGTCAATGTGATCGGACGGGTCATCGAGGCCTACGCGAAACGCTTCGGCTACGGCGTCGTCCGCGACTACACCGGGCACGGCGTGCACACCGCCTTCCACTCGGGCCTGGTCATTCCGCACTACGACGAGCCGTCGCTGACCACGGTGATGCAGCCGGGCATGACGTTCACCATCGAACCCATGCTGACCCTGGGCGATTACCGCTCGCACCTGTGGGACGACGGCTGGACGGTGGTCACCAACGACGGCAGCCGATGCGCCCAGTTCGAGCAGTCCCTGGTGGTCACCGCCGACGGCGCAGAGGTACTCACCGTCCCCTGATCTCCGCCGGTCGAGCCTGTCGAGACCCCGGCTTGGTCCAAGCTGACAGGGTTTCGACAAGCTCAACGGCGGATGGTTGGGTGGATCAGCAGTCGACAAGGAGGCCGGTGATGGCACAACCGGGTTGGTACCCCGATCCGGGCGGACAGCAGGGCATGTTCCGCTACTGGGACGGTTCGGCGTGGACCCAGCAATTGTCGGCGAATCCGGGCGGTGCGCCGTCCGGGCCGGGTGGCCGGAACCCGGCCATGCTCTGGGCGATCATCGCCGGCGTGGTCGTGCTCGCACTGCTCGCGGCATTCACCTTGCCCTCGCTGCTCGGTGGAGGCCCGTCGACGAGCAGCAGCGGGCCCGTGCCGCCGGCTCCGACCGTCTCGGCCTGGGACGAGAACAGCACCCCCACTCCGAGCCGGACTCCCACACCCACTCCGAGCCGGACACTCACCCCCACCCCGACGCCTTCTCGTCCGGAAACCAGCCTGCCCTGCCCGCGCTATGACACCGCGGTGGTGAACGGACGGCTCTTCGGCGGCGGTCTCAGAGTGCCGGTGATCCGCGACTCGCGCTGGAGCGTCAACGCCGTCCGGACCATTCCGTGGGGCATCTGCGCCACCGGCCTGCAACGCCGGATCACCGGAGCGTGGGTCAGCGAGGTCATCCTGGCCGGCATCCAGCCCCGCTCGAGGGTCGGCTCGCTCAAGGAACAGGCGGATGCGATCGCCGAGGACTCGGTGGGACGTTTCTACGACAGGGGCCGTGGCAAGCTGACCATGAAGAGCAGCAAGGCGATCACGCTGGACGGACTGGATGCCTGGGAACTGCGCTACGAGGTCCGGATCAACTACCTCGGCTCCATTCCGGGTGACAACGTCAATGTGGTCGTCGTGCAGCACACGGACGGCTCGCGCAGCGCGCTGATGACCTTCGCCACCATCGGCGACAACGAGACCCAACGCCAGGTGGACGCCAGCCGGAGCGCGGTGAAGGTCGAGAAGCGCTGACTCGCGCCCTCCACCGGCCGTCATCAGCCGGGCGCCCCGAGACCAACTCGACCACCAGACGCTCCTATTTGTAACGATTCTCATCATCTATAGTCTCCACCGGAACTCGACCCGGGAGGACGGCAGATGAGCGACCCCTACGCGGCAACCGCAGGAGCCTACGACCTGCTGAACGCACCCTGGCGATCCGCACAGGTCACGGCGCTGGAACAACTGCGGCCGCTGCTGCGTCCGGACGCCGGGCCGATTCTCGACGTGGGCGCCGGGAGCGGACTGAACACCGCCTGGGTCCTGCAGAACCTCGCCGACGCACAGGTGGTCGCGCTGGAACCCAGCCCGGCGATGCGTGCGCTGAGTTTGTCCCGGATCGCCGGCCACCCGGATTGGTACGAGCGGGTCACGGTGCGGCCCGAGGACTTCTTCGCCGCGACATTGCCGCCACGCCTGGGCGGAGCGATCCTGCTCGGCGTTCTGGGTCACTTCGATGCGGGTGAACGGGCGGCCGTGTTCGCCGAGCTCGCCGACCGGCTACCGGACGGCGGGGCGGCGCTGATCGACCTGCAGCAACCCGAGCGGCCGGAGGCTGTCCCGGCGGCCACCATGGCCAGCAGTCGGGTGGGCGAACTGGAATACCGGCTGATCGGTGAGGCAATCCCGGTCGGCGACGATCGGCTGCGCTGGCGGATGACATACCTCGGCCTGGACGGCGAACGGGTGCTCACCGAGGAGACCGCGGAGCACATCTACCACCATCCCGCTCCGGCGACGGTGACGGCCGAAACCGCAGCTGTCGGACTCGGCATGGAACGCCTGGGTGACACCACCTACTGGCTGCTCCGGCGGACCTAGTGCCGGTCACCAGGCTCCCCGTCATCGCGCTCACCGGCTATCTGGGTGTGGGCAAGACCACCCTGCTCAATCACCTGTTGCGCGTCCCCGGCTCCCGGATCGGGGTGGTGGTCAACGACTTCGGCGCGATCAATGTCGATGCGGCTCTGGTCTCCGGGCAGGTGGACGAGCCGGCCTCGATCGCCGGCGGCTGCCTGTGTTGTCTGCCGGACGCCGGCGGCCTGGACGACGCGTTGGAGAAGCTGGCCGATCCGCGGCGCGGGTTGGACGCCATCGTGGTCGAGGCCAGCGGGATCGCCGAGCCGGTGGCGCTGGCTCGGCTGCTGCGTTCAGCGGGGTGGACCGGGTTCGTCCGGGCGGACTGGTGGACGTGATCAACGCCGCCGACCATCTGGAAACGGTCGATCGGGGCGGGCCGCCGCTGGCCCGCTACGCCGCCGCGACGCTCACCGTCATCAACAAGATCGACCAGGTGCCGGGCTCCGAGCGCGCTGGACGGCTGGACCGGATCGCCGCCCGGGTGCGGGCGGGCAACCCGCGGGCACACCTGGTGGCGACCACGAACGGACGCATTGATCCGCTGCTGGTCTTCGATCCGTCCGGGCATTCCGTGGCCCAGCAGCAGCCGGAACTGGACCTCGCTCCCCCGGACCCTGCCGATGCGCGGCCGCACGTCCATGCCGACGCGGTGACGGTGAGCGCCGCGAAACCGGTCGATCCGGGCCGGCTGCTGCGGCTGCTGGAGGAACCGCCGACCGACGTCTACCGGCTCAAGGGCGGCGTCCGGGTGGCCACCGGCGGCGGCCCGCGGCGCCAGCTGATCAACCTGGTCGGCCGGCAGATTCACGTCACGGACGGTGCGCCCGAATCCATCCCGGACGCCCTGGTGGCGATCGGCATGCACCTGGATCGCGACGCCGTCCGGGCTCGTTTGGAGGACGCACTGGCTCCCGCCGATTCCCGTCCGACCGCTGCGGCACTGCGCCGGTTGCTGCGCTATCGCCGGCTCAGCGCGTAGGAGTTTGCCGTGGCCGACCGGATGCTGCCGAAGCTGGGTACCATCGCCGGTTACCCGCGCTACCTGAGCGCGCGGATCGCCGCCTGGATCGGCAATGTGATGAGCCTGGTGGCGCTGCCGGTGCTGATCTACCAGCTGACCGGCAGCGCTGCCCTGACCGGGCTATTGGCGGCGGCCGGCGCCCTTCCGTATCTGATTCTCGGTCTGCCCGCGGGCGCGTTGGCCGATCGTTGGGACAGCCGCCGCACGATGGCCGGCTGGAGCACGGTGGCCGGCGTGGCGATGCTGTCGGTATCGGTCGCCCATGCGCTGGGCAGGCTCACCGCGGCGCACGTGATCGTCACCGCCTTCGTGGTCGGGACGGCATTCGTCTTCGCGGACGCCGCCGGGTTCGGCGCGCTGCCCCGGCTGGTCGGACGTGAGAACGTGGGCCGGGCGACGGCGTCCCAGGCGGCGATCAACACGGTGATCAGCATCGCCGGACCCGGCATTGCGGGAGTGCTGATCACTCTGATCGGGCCGGCCTGGGTGGTCGGTCTGGACGGCGTCGGCTACCTGGTGGAGGCGGTGCTGCTCGCACGGCTGCCGCTGCCCCGCGTCCGCCCGGCGTCCGGACGGCCCAGGCTGCTGGCCGACGTGGCGGAGGGTCTGCGGTTCGTCTGGGAGCACCACATCATCCGGGTGTTGACCCTGGTCGGGTTGGGGCACGCCGTCACCGGGGGTGCGGTGTCGGCGCTGTTGGTGGTGGTCGGTGTCGAGGCGCTCGGCTTCACCGACGACGACAGCCGGCTCGGTGTGCTGTACATGGCGGCCTCGGTGGGCAGCTTCGGCGGCAGCATGCTGGTGACCCGGCTGCAGCGCCGACTCCGGGTCGGCACCATCACGCTGGCCGGACTGACGGTGACCGCCGTCCTGGTGGTCGCCTTGGCACTGACCAGCGACTGGATCGTCGGCGTCGCGCTGCTGGCCCTGCTCAATGCCGCGATGATCACGGTCATCCTGAACGCCATCGTGGTGCGGCAGACCCTGACCCCGATGCGGCTGCAGTCGCGGGTGAACACGACGGCCCGGATGATCTCCTGGGGCGGCTCCCCGCTGGGCGCGGCGCTGGGCGGACTGATCGCCGGAGCCGCCGGCATCCGGCTGGCCCTGCTGGTCTGCGCCGCCGGCGTCCTGGTTAGCCTGCTGGCCGGCCTGGCGATGGGCGCCCGCAACATCGACCGCCTGGACCGGCTCACCCCGGTCGAGGACTAGGCACGGAGGGACGGTTGGTGGTACGAGAAGAACCCGTCCCCGTGTACCGGAGTGGATGCCTCGAAGGCTAAGGAAGCACTGATCATCGGTGGTCGAGCTTGTCGAGACCTCTCCGACCGTGGGCTGGCAAGGGGTTTCGACAAGCTCAACCAACGGTGGGGGCATTGATCAGCGTTTCCCTAACTCGCCGCGAGCGGTTGGCGGGCGCGGCCGTCCCGCCGTGAGCCCCGGCGGCGGATGACTCTGATCAACTGGCAGACCAGGTAGATGGTGAACGAGATCGTCGTCACATAGGGGCTGATCGGGATCGAACCACCCAGGGCGAGCAGGATGCCACCGACGGTCGAAGTGACCGCGAAGCAGACGCTGAGTAGCGGAACCAGCAGCGGCGAGGACGACACCCGCAGCGCGGCCGCCGCGGGTGTCACCAGCAGCGACAGCACCAGCAGCGCCCCGACGATCTGCACCGACACGGCCACCGCGAGGCCAAGCAGCAGCATGAAGACGATCGACAGCAGCCGGGTCGGGACGCCACGGGCGGCGGCCACGTCGGCGTCCGTGCTGGCGAACAACAACGGCCGCCAGATCAGCAACAATCCGGCCACCACGATCGCCGAGATCGTGAGCAGCGCCCCGATCTGCGGATCGTCGATGGCCACGATCTGACCGGTGAGCAGGCCGAATTTGTTGGCTGACCGGCCCGGGTAGAGCGCCAGGCAGAGAATGCCCAGGCCGAGGCCGAACGGCATGATCACCGCGGTGATCGAGTTGCGGTCGCGCGCCCGGGCACCGAGGATGCCGAGCAGCAGCGCGGCCAGGATCGAGCCGGCCAGCGCGCCGGCGACCACTCCGATGCCCAGCAGCAGCCCGGCGGAGGCACCCGCGAAAGAGAGCTCGCTGATGCCGTGAACCGCGAACGGCATGTCGCGGGCGATCACGAAGACGCCGATCAGGCCGCCGACCACGCCGAGCACCGCCCCGGCCAGGATCGAGTTGTGCAGCAGGGCCAGCAGTTCGCCGTAGTGGTCGAAGACGAACAGCTGCGACCACCAGTCCTTGTCGATCTGGATCATTGTCGGGCGGCTTCCGTCGTGGCCTCGGTGTCGGCGTCGTCCAGCACCTCGCCGTGGCCGTGGTGATGGGTGGGGTGGCTGTCCGGGGCGCCGACGATGACGATCCGTCCGTGGGTGCGCAGCACGTCCACCGGCGCACCGTAGAGCTCACTGAGCACATCGGTGCGCATCACCTGCTCCGGCGTGCCGAGCCGGACCTGGCCACCGGCGATGTAGAGCACCCGGTCGACGAAGCCGAGCACCGGGTTGATGTCGTGGGTGACGAACAGGACGCCGAGTTGGTGGCTGCGCCGACTGGCGTCGACCAGCTCACTGACCGTCGCCTGGTAGGCCAGGTCGAGGGACAGCAGCGGCTCATCGCACAGCAGCAGCCGAGGCTCGCCGGCGAGCGCCTGCCCGATTCGCAGCCGCTGCTGCTCACCGCCGGAGAGCATCGCCAACGGCGCCCGCCGATAGCGTTCGGCATGGACGTCGCGGATCAGCGCGTCGACGGCGGCGCGACGCCGCCGGCTGGGCAGCGGAATGCCCCAGCGGTGGCCGTCCACCCCTAGACCGACGAGGTCCTGAGCGCGCAGCGGGACGCCGTCGTCGGCGAGCTTCTGTTGCGGCACATAACCGATCCGGCGATTGCCGCGCCGGATCGGCTGCCCGAGGAACTCGGCGGTCCCGGCGGACAGCCGCACCTGGCCCAGGATCGCCTTGAGCAGGCTGGACTTGCCGGAGCCGTTCGCTCCGAGAACGGCGATGAACTCGCCCACCTGCACGTCGAGGTCCAGACCGCTCCACAGCACCCGCTCACCGAAGCTCAGGCCGGCCCCGCGCAGCCGGAGCACCGCCTCGTCGCCAGAAGTTGACGACGAGGCGGCCCTTGTTGCGATGTCGGTGGTCACTTCGCGAGAGCGGCACCGATGGCGTCGAGGTTCTTCGTCATCCACGAGACGTAGTCCTCGCCGTTGGGCAGCGTCTCGGTGACGCCGACGACCGGAATGTTGTTGTCCTTGGCTGCCTTCAGGACCGCCTCGGTTTCGGCACCGGTGGTCTGCTCGTTGTAGGCCAGCAGCTTCACCGCGTGATCGCTGTAGAGCTTGAGGGTGGCCCGCAGTACCGCCGGAGCGACGTCGGAATCCTCCTCGATCGCCTCGGAGAACGCGTCGGGCGTCTTGTTCTTCAGGCCGATCGCCTCGAGCATGTACAGCGGCACCGGCTCGGTGATCGAGACAGGCTGGCCGTTGTAGGTCGCCTTCAGGTCGCCTTCCTTCTTGACCAGCGCGTCGATCGAGCCCTTGAGTTGCTTGGCGTTGTTGGCGAAGGTGTCGGCGCTGGCCGGGTCGATGGTCGCGTACGAGGACTGGAGCTGATCGATCACCTTCTCGACGGTCGGGAAGTCGTACCAGACGTGCTCGTTCAGCTCATCACCGGCCGCGGCCTTCTTGCCGGAGATCGTGACCGCGTTGAGCACCGTGGCCGAGGTGTTCTTGGCCGAGGCGAGCATGGTGTCGACGAAGTCGTCGTAGCCGCCACCGTTCTCGATCACGACCTTCGCCTTGGACAGTGCCAGCTGGTTCTGGGCGCTCGCCTCGTACTCGTGCGGATCCTTGTCGGGGTCGTCGATGATCGAGGTGACATTCACCTTGTCACCGCCGACCTTCGCCGCGATATCGCCCCATACATTGGTGGACGCGACCACATCGATCGTGCCGGTGCTCGCACTCGGACTCCCGGACGCACTGGGCGAGGTCGTGGCGGTCGGTGACGAGCAGCTGACGAGCGCGACCGCTGCCAACGACGCCGCGAGCGGAAGTGCGAATCGGGTGAGCTTCATAGTTGTCCGATCTGATCGGGCCGGCGAGCACCGGCTGCGGGCGGCACAGCCGCTGCTGTGTCGCAGCGGTAATGATAACTACTATCATCACAGGTATTGGCGATTGTCCGTCTGGCGACCTCATCGAGCTCCGGCGGTCGAGCTCTACGTCGAAACCCAGGCCGCCCACCGCTGGTTGAGCTTGTCGAAACCCCTCGGAAGGATCTCGACAAGCTCGATCAACGGTTGGCGGAGTTTCGGCCCGCTCGATCGACGGCGGCCGTCACAGCTTGGCCAGCTGGCCGGCGACGTCCTCGAGTTGCCGGATCACACTGACGCCGCCGGCCTCGAAGTCGGCGGCGTCGACGGTGAGGAGGTGGCCGGATTCGACCGCTTTGGTGCCGGCCAGGGTCTTGCTGATCTCAGCGACCGCCGCCTCCGGCTTGCCGTCGGAGACGTTCACGATCAGGACGTCGGGCTTGCGGCGCAGGGCGTCCTCGCGGCTGATCTCGGCCCAGCTCTGCTTGAGGTCGTCGAACTCGTTGACCTGGCCGAGTGCCTCGATGATGGTGGCCGCGGGGTAGCCGCTGTTGGCGTAGAGCTTACCGTTGTAGGACTGCACATAGGCGACCCGCAACTGCTTGCCGGTCAGCGACGCCCTGGCCCGCGCCACCCGGGTCTCGATCTCCTGGTTGAGTTCACGGGCCCGCTCGTCGACACCGAAGATGTGACCGAGGTTGGTGACGTCGTCCTCGATGGTGGCCAGCGTGCGGCCGGCGGGAGTCTTCGCGCAGTAGCCGCCCATGATGTAGACCCCCGAACCGATGCCGGTCAGGTCGTCGTAGCTGACCTTTCCCTCACCGGTCACCTGGCCTTCGTCGTTGCCGAGGAACAGGTCGGGCTGGGCGCCCAGCATCGATTCCCGGGACGGCGTGTAGTCGGGCGACACCTGGACGATCCCGGCCGGCGCGCCCGCCGGCAGCTTGCCGAGCGAGCCGAGGACGTAGCCGTGGACGCTGTCCTGAACGCCGAGCGCGGTCAGGGTGTCCAGGGTGCCGGGGAAGCCGAGCACCACCCGGGTGGGCGCCTTGGCGTAGCTGAAGTCGCGGCCGCAGCTGCTGACCGTGACCGGGTAGCCGGTTGCCGAGGGCGGAGCGGACGCCGCGACCGGCGCCGCCGGGCTGCTGCAGGCCACCGCGGCCAGCGACACGGCGGCCGCCAGCGCGGAGCGGAGGATGAGCTTCATCTGTTGTCCCTTTCGACAGTGACGGGCGCGGCCACGGCGACCGGCCCGGGTGAGGGTGCATAGCTGAGCGCCGGGCGTCCGGTCAGCGGGTTGATTCCGCGATGCACGGCGACGCCGTACACCGAGCCGATCAGCTCCGGGGTGAGCACCTCGTCGGTGGGGCCGTCGGCCACCACCCGTCCGGCGGCCAGGACGAGGACCCGGTCGCAGTAGGCGGCGGCCAGGTTCAGGTCGTGCAGGGCGGCGAGCACGGTGACCGGCAGCGACCGGAGCAGTTCGAGCAGCTCCACCTGGGCGCGAATGTCGAGATGGTTGGTCGGCTCGTCGAGGACGATCACCGGGGTGGCCTGGGCCAGCGCACGGGCCACGAACACCCGCTGCCGCTCCCCGCCGGACAGGGTGCCGACGCCACGCTCGACCAGATGCGACACTCCGGCGGTGGCCAGTGCCTGCTCCACCGCCTGACGGTCGTCGTCGCGGAGCCGTTCCAGCCGTCCCAGGTGCGGCACCCGTCCGAGCTCGACCACCTCGCGGACGGAGAACTCGAAGTCGGGGACGTCGTCCTGCAGCACCGCGGCGGTGCGCCGGGCCGCCTCGCGGGCGGGCAGTTGCCAGACCTCGTCGCCGCCCACTGCCACCACCCCGGAGATCGGACGCAGCGCGCGGTAGACGCTGCGCAACAGCGTGGTCTTGCCGGAGCCGTTGGGTCCGACCAGGCCGACGAACTCGCCGTCGGCGGCGGCCAGTGCGGCGTCGTGCAGGATGCGGCGTCCGGCCAGATCGACTCGCAGTCCCTCGACGTCAACCCTCATCGCGCCCGCACCCCACGGCGTCCGCTGGCCAGCAGCCAGACGAAGAAGGGCGCTCCGATGGCGGCCGTGACGACACCGACCGGGAGTTCGGCGGGGGCCAGCACCAGCCGAGCGATCAGGTCGGAAACCAGCAGCACCGCGGCCCCGATCAGCAGCGCGCAGGGCAGCACCCGACGGTGGTCGGCGCCCACCAACTGCCGGGCGATGTGCGGCACCATCAAGCCGACGAAGCCGATACCGCCGGACACCGTCACCACGCATCCGGTGACCAGGGCGGCCAGCAGCATCAACTGCAACTGGAAGCGGCCGACGTCGACACCCAGCGAGCGGGCCAGGTCGGCACCGGAGACCAGCGCGTTGAGCCGTCCGCCGGCGATCACCAGCCAGCCGGCGCCGAGCACGACCACCGCGGTGAGCAGCGGCAGGTCGCGCCACTGGGCGCCGGAGACGCTGCCCAGCGACCAGTAGAGCACCCGCTGCACTTGGGTGGGCGTGGCCAGGATCTGCAGGAAATAGGTGGCGGACGAGAACACGTAGCCGACCGCGACGCCGGCCAGCACCAGCCGGGCGGGCGGCCATTCGCCGCCGCGGCGTCCGAGCAGGAAGACGATGGCGAAGGCCAGCAGCGCTCCGCCGAACGCGGCCGCCGCCAACGGTGCGCCGCCCACCGCGTCGCTGCCCAGCACGATCACCAGCACCGCCCCGAAACCGGCGCCGGGCGTGACACCGATCAGCTGCGGGTCGCCGAGCGGGTTGCGCACCACCGCCTGGATCACGGTGCCGGCGACACCGAGGCCGGCGCCGACCAGGACAGCCAGCAGGGTCCGCGGGAGGCGCACCGTCCAGACGATCTGGTCGGCGACCGGGTCGCTGGTCGCCGCGCTGCTGACGCCCAGGTGGCCGGCGACAATCCGCCAGACGTCGGCCAGCGAGATCGGCACCGAGCCGATCGACACCGACACCAGAGCCAGGACGATCACCGCCACGGCCAACCCGGTGAGCATCAGCCCGAAGGCCGGCAGCCGGGGCGCCACCGCGGGTGGCTCATCGGGGTGGTTCACCCCGGTGAAGACGACCGCCCGGGACGGCGTCATTCGGCGCCCGATTTCGGGGTCGCTGCGAATTGCAGCCGCTCCACCGTCGCGCCGGTCCGCTCGAGTACCTCTCGTTCGCTGACGCCGGTGGCGGCCGCCAACTCCATCGCCAGCAGGCGGGCCACGGTGGCCAGGCCGACCACGACCTGACCACCGTCGGGTTCATAGCGCACAGCCCGGGCCAGCGCCGCCTCCGGGTCCTGGGCGGACCGCGTCCAGGCGGACAACACCCGTAGCCCGGCCCGAATGCAGCGATACTGGGCGTCGCTCACCCAACGCTGATCCGCGCTCATCGGCGAGACCGCTCAGGCCACCGAGGCGGCATAGATCGACTCACTGGTGGCCGCCAGGGTGGCGTCGAACTCGTCGTCGCTCTGCTGCGCGGTCAGCCCGTCGAGCAGGGCGCGGCTGAAGCTGGCGATCAGGCCGGGGTTGCGGGCCAGCCGCTGGTTCGCCTCATCGCGGCTGTAGCCGCCGGACAGCGCCACCACCCGGGCCACATTCGGGTGCGCGATCAGTTCGGTGTAGAAGCCGTCGACGCTCGGAATGGACAGCTTGAGCGCGATCTTCTCCTCGCCCAGGCCGTCCAGCCGGGCCAGGATTGCCGCCTTCAGCAGTACCTCGGCCTCAGCCTTGTCAGCGGCGTTGATGTTCACCTCGGGTTCCAGGATCGGCAGCAGCCCGGCGGCCAACACTTGGCGTCCGACCGCGAACTGCTGGTCGACGATCGCGTCGATACCGGCGGAGTTCGCGGCGTGGATCACCGAACGCTCCTTGGTGCCAAAGACACCGAGGCCGCGCGCCTTGGCGAGCAACTCGTCCAGGCCGGGCATGTCGCGCATCAGCTGGACGTCGTCGGCCTGGTCGGCCAGGCCCTTGTCGATCTTGACGAACGGGACGATGCCCTTGCGTTGCCACAGGTAGGTAGCCACGCCCTCGCCGTCGATCTGCCGGTCGAGGGTGGCCTCGAACAGGATCGCGCCGAGGATCCTGTCGCTGGTGAAGGCGGCGCTGGTGATGATCCGGGCGCGGGCGGCCTGGATCAGGTCGTACATCTCGGCGTCGGTGGAGTAGGCGGACTCATCGATGCCGTAGGACTTCAACGCCTTCGGGGTGCTGCCGCCGCTCTGGTCGAGGGCGGCGATGAAGCCGTCGCCGGTTTCGAAGCGGACGGGCATCTGCGGATCGGACATGAACAGCCTCCTTGGTCGGCTCTCGCCGGCTCGGTCGTGGGGTCGGGTCCAGATTAACCTAATCGCTAGTGATTCTCATTCTCTTCTAGGATCTGGGTGAGCACTTCGGACCCTCCGGGGAGATGGAGGCGTTCACCGCTGCGGTTGAAGATGGCGAGGATCTCGAGAGGCTCACGACCGAGGGCGGCGACGCCGTGCGGAAGCCGGGTGTCGAACTCGGCGGCCTGGCCGGCCTCCAGCACGAGTTCCCGATCGCCGAGGACGACGCGGGCGCGGCCGCGCAGCACGTAACACCACTCGTAGCCGTCGTGCGATCGGGTCCGGATCGGCTCGTCCGACGGAGTGAGGGTCATCTTGAAGGTCTGCACGGGCGCGCCGTCCGGCGAGAGGTACTCCACCATGAGATTGCCGAACCGCCTGGTGCGGGCCCGGACGCGAGGGTCGGGTGCCGTCCACATCAGCAGGTCGTCGAGGCTGAGCCGCAGCACCCGGGTGACCGGGAGGAGCAGTTCGAGGTTAGGCGCACGCTTGCCCGCTTCGAGCCGGGACAAGGTCGACGGAGAGATTCCGGTGGCTTCAGCAAGCGCCTCGAGGGTGAGGTCGCGCTTCAAGCGAGCCGCGCGCAGCCGCGGCCCGACCTCGCGCAGCACGGCGCGGGTCAGGTCGGGTCCTTGCTCCCGCTCGGTCACGGCGCCGCTACTCGCGCCGGGGCGAGGACAGCCTCGTCCCTCATCGCGCGATCCGGCGGACGTGCAGCACATGGTCCTCACGGGTGCCCGGCCGCCCTTCGGGTCCGGTCAACTCGATCGTGTCGATCTCATCCCGCACGATCTCCCACTCTGGCTCGGCGAGTTGCAGCGCGCAGCGGTTCTGCTCCGGCGATTGCAGGGTGAGGTTGACCGGGTGATCGACGGCGGGCATGCCCTGATGCCAGGGCGGTACCCCCCAATGGGAGACCACGAGCAGGTGCCCGCCGGGTGCGACCGCCTGTGCCGCCCGATACAGGATCCGCTCCCGCTCGCCCGGGCCGGCGACCGGTGAATGCAGGAATTGCGCCGACACCAGGTCGAACTCTCCCGCGGGAAAGTCGTTGCCGAGGTCGTGCGGGGCGAAGTCGATCCGTCCACCCAGGCCGAGCCGAGCGGCATGGACGCGGGCCCGGTCGAGCGCCGTCCGGGAGGCGTCGACCGCCAGCACCGTCCAGCCCTGTTCGGCGAGCCAGATCGCGTCCGCGCCCTCGCCGCAGCCGAGATCGAGCGCGGTGCCCGGTTCGAGGCCGTCGACCTCCGCGATCAGGTTCCGGTTCACCGGCCCGCGCTCGGCGTGGGTGTGATCGGCGTAGAAGCCGTCCCAGAACTGTGGCGCGCTGGGCATCGGGTTCGTCATCATCGTCTCCTTCCGGTCACCGGCGGGCGTTCTTGACGTCGGCGGCGATCGCCTCGAGCGCATCGATGGCACCGACACCGCCGCCCTGGGCGAGGTTCTCGTCGGCGCCGTGCACGCGTCCGTCCTTGACGGCGGGCAGGTCGGGCAGCGCGGCGGCGAGTTCGGCGATCGCCGCCTTCTCGTCACCGACGTAGTTCACGAAGATCAGGTCCGGCGTCATCGCCCGGGCCTGCTCGGCGCTCAGTTCAGCGAACGGAGTGGGCAGATCGACGAACTGGTTGGTCAGCCCGAGGGCACCCAAGGTCGCAGAGACCGGATAGCCGCCGATCGCGTAGACCTTGCCCCCGACCACCTTGAGGAAGGCCACGGTTGCGGTGCGGCCGTCCAGCGAGTCCTTCGCCTTCGTTACCCGGTCCTTCAGCTGACGGTTCAGCTGTTCGGCGCGCTCGGGCACACCGAAGATCCGGCCCAGATTGGTGATGTCGGTGTAGACGGTGTCGATCGGTCGGTTGACCGGCGAGGCCATGCAGTAATCACCCATCACGTAGGCGTTCGCGCCGATGCCGGCCAGATCGTCGTAGGAGAGCTTGCCCTGACCGACGAGTTGCGCCTCGGTGAACGACAGGAACAGGTCGGGTGCGGCGGCGATCACCGGCTCGCGGGCGGGGACGGTGTCGGGAGACACCATCACCAGGTTCTTCGGCAGGTTGCTGGGGGCGACACCGCGGTCGTCGGGGCCGAGCAGGTAGCCGTGTACGGCGTTGCCAACGCCAAGGGCGTCCAGGGTCTTCAGCGTGCGGTAGTTGCCGAGCACCACCCGGGACGGCGCCTTGGCGTAGTTGAAGTCGCGGCCGCAGGACGCCACCGTCGCCGGATAGCCGGATGTCGCAGTCACGGACGGGCTGTCGCTCGCCGGGCTGACGGTGCCCGTGGGCGCACCAGTCGAGCAGCCGGCGAACAGCAGGCCGGCCAGCACCAGCGCCGGCAGCCCGAGGCGAGTTCGGAGAGTCTTCATGGCGCACCTTTCCGACACGGCCAGGCTCACACCCAGTCGTTGACAACGATTCTCAATAGACGTCTCCGACGGTACGAGACCAGAGCGGGCGGGTGAAAATCTTCATGCCGAATCGGCAAGAGACCGGCGGATGGGAACCGGGCGCCGAGTCACGCCCCCGTTCCGGCGCCCTTCCAGAAGCAATCAGTGCGGATGCCGGTGAGATCAGTGGCTGTGCCGGTGATCCGAGTCCGGGAAATGCGGATGTGTGTGGGTGACGGCCTCGTGGGCATGCTCATGGCGGTGCCAGGTCTCCGGCGCCACCGGCTCGGCGTGCGAATGATCGTGATGGCCGTCGTCGTGGCGGTGCCAGTGACTATGCGTGACCGCCGCATGGGTGTGTTCGTGCTCGTGCCGTTCACTCAGATGCAGCCACACACCGAGCACCATCAGCGCGGCCGCCACCAGGAGCGGAGCAGTCAGCGGCTCACCAAGGGCGAGCGCCACGATCGCGCCGAAGAACGGGGCCACCGAGAAGTAGGCGCCGGCTCGAGCGGTCCCCACATGCCGCAGCGCCACGATGAACAACACCAGGCTGACGCCGTAGGCGAACAGCCCGACACCCATCGCGGCAGCCACACTCCAGGCCTGCGGCATGGTGGCGCCGAGCAGGAACGCCAGCGCGAGGTTAACCGGACCAGCGACGGCGCCCTTGACGGCTGCGAGCCAGATCGCGTCGGCGAGAGCGACCTTACGAGTCAGGTTGTTGTCGATCCCCCAGCACAGGCAGGCGCCGATCACGGCCAGCGACGACCAGGCCGAACCGAATTCGGCCCCTCCGGCGGGAGCGGCGAGCACGACGGCGCCGGCGACGATGGCCGCCATGCCCAATGCGATTCGTCGGTCGACGTTCTCGCGGAACACGAACCAGGCCAGCAGCGCGGTGAACACCCCTTCGGCGTTCAGCAACAGCGAAGCGCCCGAGGCGGGCATGCCGGCCAGCCCGGCCATCAGTAACACCGGGCCGAGCAGCCCGCCGAAAAGCACCGCGCCCACCAGCGGCAGCCGCTCCCCCGGCGCGAGCCGGACACGCGGCAGGCGCCGGACGATCCGGTAGAGACCGAGCCCGAGCCCCGACCCGGCGTACAACAGCCCCGCCAGCAGCCAGGGCGACACCTCGCCCAGCAGCAGCTTCGCGGCCGGCGTGCCGGCGCCGAACAGGACGGCGGAGGCAATTCCCGCCTGGACGCCCGCGTTGCGAATGCCGGAACTCACTCCTCGATACTCCCGTCCGTCCGGCCGTGTGGGCAAGCATCGAAAATTCCGGATCGGCCGGCTCGAACCGGCTTCTGGTGGTTATCGGACGGGAGCCATGACTCGGCGTGGTGTCGAACCGGTTTCTGGTTGATACGAGCCACGCCCATACGCGCCAGATCAACCACAGTCCGGCTTGAGTGCGAACTAGCCGTGCGCAGCACCGTCGAAAGCGCCACAATCCGGCTCGAACCTGCCAGATTCGTCAGGTTGGCCAAGCCAGGAACCCACGCCGTGGACCGAAGAGAACCGTCCCCGCGTACCAGACGCCAACTCAGTCGTGGGCGGCGAGCTGCCAGCCGGCGGCGTCGACGCGTTCGGCCCAATAGCCGGCGTAGGCACCGCCCGAGGCGAGCAGTTCGGCGTGGGTTCCGGACTCCCGGATGCCGCCGTGGTCGTCGAGCATCACGATCTGGTCGGCGGTCATGATCGTCTGCAGCCGGTGGGCGACGACGATCAGCGTCCGGTCCGATCGGATAGCGTCGATGGCCTCGCCGATGGCGATCTCGTTGCCGATGTCGAGGGCCGCGGTCGCCTCGTCGAGGAGAACGATCAGGGCATCCTTCAGCAGCGCGCGAGCGATCGAGACGCGCTGGCGTTCACCGCCGGACAGATTCGAGCCACCCTCGCCGACCCGGGCGTCCCAGCCGCCGGGGAGGCGTCCGGCGATCTCGTCGACCCGGGCCCGGGTGGCGGCCGCGATCACCTCGTCCCGCGGCAGGTCGGGGTTACCGATCCAGACATTGTTCAGAATCGTGTCGTCGAACAGATACACGTCCTGGAAGACCGGTGCGACCGCGGCCTCGACCACAGCGGTGCCGAGTTCGGGCAGCGGCACCCCGCCGATGGAGACGGTGCCGGCCTCGGGGTCGTAGAAGCGGGCGATCAGCTTGGTGATGGTCGTCTTGCCTGAGCCGGACGGCCCGACGATCGCCGTCATCCGTCCCGCGGGCGCGGCGAACGAGAGGTCGCGCAGCACCGGGTCACCGCCGTAGCCGAAGGTGACCCGATCGAATGCGATCCCCCAGTCGGCGGGCTTTCCGGGCTCGACCGGCTCGGGCAGCGCCGCCACCGCGGCGAGCTCGTCGAGTTGATCGATCGTCGTCCGGGCGACCGCGACGCCGCCGCCGAGATCACCCGCCTGCACGATCGGCTCATTGAATCGAACGCCCAGCACCAGCAGCCCGATCAGCGTGGCAACCTCAATGCTGCCGCCGAGGGCGAGAAACGCACCCAGGACCAGCACGACCGTCAGCGAGAGCTGGACGATGCCGGCGAACGTCGCGATGCCCACGCCGCCGGCGACGAGCATGCCCCGATAGACCCGGTGCTGGCGTTGCAGTGCCTGCTCCACCAGCCGGTCCGCGATCGAGTCGTCACCCGCGGTGCGCAGCGCCGGCTGTGCCCGGGCGAACTCGATCACTCGGCTGGACGCGTCGGCGACGGCTTGGGCGTGCTCCGCGTCGCCCTTGCCGATCCGGCGGCTCAACCATCGGTAGGCCACCACCAGCACCGGCACCATCAGCGTCATGGCGAGGGCGAGCCGCCAGTCGAAGAACCACATCCCGATCAGCACCACACCCGGCGTGATGAAGCCGGCCAGGATCTGCCGCAGGATCGCGTAGGGCATGTTCGAGACGAACATCGCCCCTTGCGTCGCGATCCCGGTGATCAGGCCCGAGCGGTCGGGGCCGAACCAGGCGACCGGCAGTTCGACCAGGCGGTCGCCGAGCCGGGTGATCAGCGAGTCGAGCACGGCGCCACTCGCCCGCATGCCCAACTGGCTCGCGCACCAGGCGGTGAGGACGTAGAGCACGGCCACGATCCCGATGCCGATCAGCCATCGTCCCGCCGCGTCGCCGTCCCGTCCGAAGAGGGCCCGCAGCAACGGCACCAGCATCAGGAACGCGATGCCCTGCAGCACGGCGTTGGCGACGACAAAAGCGAGCTCGACGAGGACCAGACGGCGGGCCTCGGGCGAGCAGTAGTGCAGCATGCGGCGGATCACGATGCGGCTCCTTCCGGAAGGGAACGGGCATGGTTGCGTTGATAGTCGGCCCACATGCCGGCGTACCGGCCCTCAGCGGCGACCAGGTCGGCGTGGGTTCCGCGCTCGACGACCCGCCCTTCGTCGAGGACGAGGATCTGGTCCGCCTCGGTGATGGTGTGCAGGCGATGCGCGATCACCAGCACCGTGCGTCCGGCGGCCAGTGTGCTCAGCGCCCGCTGAATCGCGGCCTCCGAGTCGGGATCGGCGAACGCCGTTGCCTCGTCGAGCACCAGGATCGGGGCGTTCGCGAGCAGCGCGCGGGCGATCGTCACCCGCTGCGCCTCGCCACCGGAGAGGTTCGCATCGTCGCCGACCACAGCGTCATAGCCGCGGCCGAAGCGCAGGATCCGGTCGTGGATCTGAGCCGCCCGGGCAGCATTCTCGACCTCGGCGTCGGTGGCGTCCGGACGGGTGAGGCGAATGTTGTCGCGCAGGCTCGCCCGCAGCAGCTGGACGTCCTGGAAGACGAAACCGACCTCGCGGTACAGCTCCGACCCGGCGATCTGACGGACGTCGGCGCCGCCGAGGGCGACCCGTCCGGCATCAACGTCGTAGAACCGAGGCACCAGCTTGGCCAGCGTCGACTTGCCCGAGCCGGACGCGCCGACCAACGCGGTCACCGTGCCCGGCGCACAGGCGGCACCGATCTCGTGCAGCACGCGATGGTCGGAGTCGTAGCCGAACGACACACCCTCGAGGGCGATGTCGCCTCCGGCCGGGCTGCGCGGCCGATCGGGCGGCACCACGGGCGGCAGGGCGAAGAAGGCGGCCAGCGACGCCTGCGCCTTCGTCGCGTTGCGCAGGAACTGGCCGGACGAGCCGAGCTTCATCAGCGGGGCGGTCAATCCCAGGCCCAGCAGCAGTCCCGGAAGCACATCGATCGGGGCGGCGGCGCCGCTCGTCACCAGCCAGTAGCCGGCGGTGAGCAGCCACACCAAGACCACCACCGGTGAGGTGAGCACCTCGATGATCGTGAAGGCGATCGCGGTCTCGGCGGTCCACTCGCCGACGAAGCGCACGTAGCGGGTGGTGGCGTCCCGGTAGCGGCGATGGCTGCGGCCGAGTTGCCCGAAACGCTTGACCACCGCGATGCCCTGGACGAACTCGACCGTGGCCCCGGCCAGCGCCGCGGTCGCCGCGTCGTATTGCAGGTACTTCTCCCCGCTGCCCCGCATCAACACCGGGAACAGGATCATCGTGATCACGAGCGGCACCAGGGCGGCCAGCGCCATCTGCCACTGGACGACGAACAGGTAGATCAGGCCGATCGCCGGCACCGCGATCGCCGTCAGCAAGTCCTGGATGGTGTGCGCCACGAGTTGGTGCAGGGAGGTCACATCGCTCTCGACGAGCTTGCGCACCGTGCCCGAGGAACGCTGGTCGAACCACCCCAACGGCAGCCGCTGCAGATGCCGGACGATCCGCTGCCGCAGCGACAGCTGCAGCCGGCCGTCGGCGAAATGCCCGACGGCGCCGGCACCGAAGGCGGTCGCGGCGCTGACGAACAGCGCGGTTACCGCGACGATGACGATCAGCCAGACCCGGCCGGCGTCGATCGGCGCGCCGTCCATCGCGGGCAGCAGCGTCCGCGCCAATTCGACGATGGCGATGAAGGGGACGACGCTGCTCGCCGCGCCGATCAGGCTCAACGTGATGATCGCGGCGAGACTGCCCCGCACCGGCGCGAAGAACGACTCGTTCGGTCCAGCTCCGCTCGTTCTCTGGCTCATCTCGTCCATCCCTCCACTGACTGAGTTGAGAACCATTATCTTCCGGTACAGTGAACACTGTTCTAATCTGTCCGCGAGGCGAGATGGCACCGTCGGTCGAGCTCAGCCACCGTTGGTCGAGCTTGTCGAGACCTCACGAGGGTTTCGACAAGCTCAACGAGGGGTTTCGACAAGCTCAACCAGCGGTGGTCGACAAGCTCAACCGGCCGCGGGTCGAGCGATCAATGAAAGGAGATCCGGTGAGTGACACCGTCGCCGCACCATTCCATGTGGGCCTGACGCCGGACCGCGTGGTCGATGCCGCCGTGCAGCTGACCCGCGAGTCGCACCTGATGAGCTGGTCGATCCGCGATCTGGCCGCGCGGCTCGGCGTGGCGCCGTCGGTGATCTACCACCACGTCGGCGGAAAGGACCTGCTGTGCCGACGGGTGGTTGAACGCGTCCTCGTCCAGATCGAACTGCCCGACGAAACCCTGCCGTGGCAGGACTGGTTCCGGACGCTGCTCTACTCCGTGCAGCCGCTCGCCACCGCATACCCCGGCGTGGCGAAGTGGATGCTGATGCACGGGCCGACCATTCCGGCCGTGCTGCCCGTGCTCGAAGCCGGGATGGCGATCCTGCACCGCGCCGGCTTCGGCGACCGTGCCGATTTCGCCTACGCCCTGCTGCTCAACAGCGCCATGATGACCGTCGCGATGGGCGATGATCGCCGGCAACACGAGGGGGACGGCCCGCGCGACCACGCCACCATGATGACCGAGTTCCGGCAGCTGCCGACCGCCTCGGACGACGTGCGCGCGATGGGCCGGGAGTTCCTGCGTCCGTTCGCCGAGGGCGGCGAGACCGCGTCCCGGATGCGCACCGCCTACTACCGCTTCGCCGTCGACACCACCATCGCCGGACTGACATCCACCCTGACCGGAGGTACCGCACCGTGACCGGCACGAATCCAACGACCACCGCGCGTCCACAGATCGGGCTGCTGCTCAGCTCCGTGCTGCTGGTCTACCTCGGCCAGATGACGCTCAACCCGATCATCGCGCCGCTGTCCCGCGAGGTCGGCCTGGCCGAGTGGCAGATCGGCGTCACGATCAGCGCCGCGGCGATCATGCTGGTGGTGACCAGCCAGTTCTGGGGACGACGCTCGCAGGCCTGGGGCCGCAAACCGGTGCTGGTCGCCGCGTTCGCGCTTGCCACCGCGACGATGACGGCGTTCGCCCTGGTCGCCTGGCTGGGCATGACCGGCGTCCTGACCGGCACCGGACTGTTCGTGCTGTTCGTGCTGCTGCGCGGCGTCGGCTTCGGGTCGGCGATCGCCGCCGTCCCGCCCACCGCGCAGGCCTACATCGCCGACGTCACCAGCGACGAGCAGACCCGGGTGAAGGGCAGGGCCGGCATCGGGGCTGTGCAGGGCGTGGCGATGATCGGCGGTTCGGTGGTCGGTGGACTGCTGGCCGCGTTCGGACTGATCGTCCCGCTGATCGCCGTCCCGGTGCTGCTGGCGGCCGGACTGGTGCTGCTCGGCGTCCGGCTGCGTCGCGAGACCCGCACCGAGCTCATCGAACAGCCACCCCGGATCAGCCCGCTCGACCCGCGGGTGTGGCCGTTCCTGCTGGCCGGCTTCGGCATGTTCACCGCGCTCGGCTTCATTCAGGTCATCACCGGTTTCATCGTGCAGGACCGGCTGGCGCTCGATGCGCAGACGACGGGCCTGGTCACCGGCGGGGCTCTGCTGGCCGCTGGCGTCGGCATGGTGCTGGCGCAGGGCGTGATCGTGCCGCGCAGCGGCTGGGCACCGCAGCGGTTGCTGCGAGTGGGCGCCGTGGTCGCGCTGGCCGGCTTCCTCACCCTCATCCCGGACGCCAGCGCGGCGGTGCTGTTCGTCGCGATCCTGCTGATCGGCCTGGGGCTCGGCGTGGCCATGCCCGGCTACACCGCAGGCCCGTCGCTGCTGATGCGCCGCGAGGAGCAGGGTGGCCTGGCTGGGCTGATCGGCGCCACCAACGGCCTCACCTTCGTGATCGCCCCGACTCTGGGCACGGCGCTGTACGGCGTCTGGCCACTGCTGCCGATCATCCTCGGCACGGCGGTGATGGCGATCGTGGCGGCGTTCGTCCTGGTTCATCCGCGATTCCGGAACGCCCGCTGAGCAAACAACGTCCCCACCTGAGATCCACGCCATCCCGGCGAACGCAGGGATCTCGGACAGACGTGGGAAGGGTCTCGACAAGCTCGACCAGCGGCTTCGCGTCATCCCGGCGAAGGCCGGGATCTCGTCCAGCACCGAGTGTCACTGGCCGAGATCCCGGATCGAGTCCGGGATGACGGACGTCTGGCGCTGAGCCGAACCGTTGGTCGAGCTTGTCGAGACCCTTCTGACCAGGTTTCGACAAGCTCAACCGGCGGGTGGTTGCGTTGATCAGCGCTCCCCACAGGCAACCGCGTCTTCAGCCCGACGCTCGACACCTAATTGATAATGATCCT
>JBDHZN010000023.1:0-23477 GCA_039811845.1 Micropruina sp.
CTAACAGCACCTCGTCGCGCCGGCCCAGCTTCGTCATCCCGGCGTACGCCGGAATCTCCGTGCGCAGATCTCAGCTACTCGTCCGAGATCCCGGGTCAGCCCGGGATGACGTTCTTGCTGGTTGAGCTTGCTTGCGCGCCAGTTGCTCGTCCATGATCCGGCGGCTGGCCAGGGTCAGCCCGGCCCAACGCGAGTCGATGGCGCCGGTGTCCACCTGGTCGACGAAGTCGAGCACCTCGTGCTGCATGGTGTCGGCCGGGGCGACCCGTGGACCGGGCAGCAGCACCTGGCTCGCACCGCCGCGTGGGTGCAGTTCGATCCGGGACAGCTCACCCGGGTCGTCCATGGTGAGGGCGGCGTCCTCGCCGTAGATCACGCTCGGGCCGAGACCGGCGGCGATCTTGGAGTAGACGACGTCGGCGACCAGGGTGCCGTAGTCGAGTTGCAGGCTGCCGCCGCCCTCGAAGCCGTTCGTCAGCCACACCGACGCCCCGGACGTCCGCGGCGGGACGCCGAACAGATCCAGTGCCGGCTGCAGGCAGTAGACGCCGATGTCGGCCAGCGCCGAGTTGCCCAGGGACGGATCGAAAGCGTTCAGCAGCTCGCCGGCCCGGAACCGGTCGTAGCGCGACGAGTACTGCAGCTTCTCGAACCGGGCATGGCGCAGCGCACCCAGCTCGGGCAGCGTCGAACGAACCAGCTCATGCGCGGGGGTGTGCACATTGCGCACCGCCTCCATCGCGATCACGCCCGCGGCTCGGGCGGCGGCGAAGATCTCCTCCGTCTGGACGGCCGAAGTGCCCATCACCTTCTCGACCAGCACATGCCGGCCGGCCGCGAGGGCCTGCATCGCCTGCGGGTGGTGCGCGGCGTTCGGGCTGGCGATGTAGACCGCGTCAACCGCGCCGATCAGGGCGTCCAGGTCGTCGAATGCCGATCCGATGCCCTGAGCCTCGGCGAAGGCCTGGCCGCGTCCGAGGTCGCGGGAATAGACCGCGGTGGCCTCGGCACGACCGGTGGCCCGGCAGGCCGCGGTGAACCACTCGCTGATGAAGTTGGTGCCGATGATCCCGAAACGCAGCATCAGATGCCCTCCGGTCAGACGGTCGGGTCGGACGGCGGAACGATCTCGCCCTCGATCGGCGCAATCCGGTTGACCTCACGGCGGACCAGGAAACCGACGGTGATCAGCACGATGCCCCAAACGATCGCCAGGATGCCGAGCCAGAGCGCGATGATCAGGGCGGCCGCGGTGTCGGGTGCGGAGAGGACGAGCCAGCCGGCGAGCAGCCAGAACACGCCGCCGAGCACCAGCAGCCAACGGGGCGCGGTCTGCGGCTGGGTGAACGCCGAGACGATCTCGATGATGCCGCGCAGCATCAACCAGACACCCAGCACCCACAGCAGCGCGAGGCCCGCGGTCAGCGGGGAGAAGACGGCGACGCCGCCGGCCAGGATGCCGACGACGGCGGTGAAGATCAGAGAGCCGCGGGACTGGTCGGGTCGCGGGTTGAACGCCATCACGGCCGCGACGATCCCGTCGAGCAGTGCGTAGATGCCCCACAAGATCACCAGGGTGATCCCGGTGGCGATCGGGAAGAACGCTGCGACAAGGCCGAAGACCAAAGCGACGGCGCCGGAAACGAATAGGTAGGTCGATGACCGTTTCATCAGGTCGATCATGCTGAGTCCTCTGACAGGGAAGCTGCCCGTGAGGGTGTGCATCGGGCGATGCCCAGTCTTCCACGCGACCCCATCGAGCGCTCTCCGAACCACTTACCGCTCGTCGAATTCAGCGAGCCCTGAGTAGTTCGGGGAGCGCTGGGTGGGCGAACCGCCGGACCAGGCTCGGACAGTCGGGGACGCTGCACCCTAGACTGGCCCCTCAGCGCCGGTCACACCGGTAACCATCCACGACAGGAGCCCCCACGGTGCCCGTGCTCGATGTGATCGGCTGGGTTCTCCAGACGATCATGGTGATCGGCGCCGTCTACGGTCTCTATCACGTTCTGGTCGGCCTCAACGCGTTCGGCGAGTTGAAGCTGCCCGAGCCGCAGCCCGGTGAGAAGCAGCATCGTTTCGCGATTCTGGTGTGCGCCAAGAACGAATCGTCGGTGATCGACCAGTTGCTGCTCACCCTGGGCAACCAGGAGTATCCGCGTGAGCTGTACGACGTCTTCGTGGTCGCCGACAACTGCACCGACGACACCGCCGAAATCTGCCGGCGAGCCGGTGCCTACGTCTATGAACGCACCGATCCCGACCGCAAGGGCAAGGGCTTCGCGATGTCGTGGTTCTTCGAGCGGTTCAACGTCGACCATGCTGGCCAGTACGACGCCTGCGTGGTGTTCGACGCCGACAATGTCGTCGAGGTCGGTTTCCTGGAGGCCGTCAACACTCGGTTCAACCACGGCGAGACCATCGTGGTCGGCTACCGCACCGGCAAGAACCCCTCATCGTCATGGGTGGCCGGCTGCAGCACCCTGTACTGGCTGCTGCAAACCCGTTTCTTCCACCTGCCGCGCAACCGGTTCGGCTGGTCGCTGTTCTCGGTCAGCGGTACCGGCTTCGGCTTCCTGCTGTCGGTGCTCGACGGCAAGGGCTGGGACACCAAGACCCAATGCGAGGACATCGAGTTCACCTTGAATGCGATCGCCGAGGGGCATCGGGCGGTGCTCGAACCGCGTGCGGTCTTCTTCGACGAGCAGCCGCAAGGGCTGTGGACGTCGATCAAGCAGCGTTACCGCTGGGCGCTGGGCGGCGTCCAGATCGTGCCGATCTGTACCCCGCGGCTGTGGCGCCGGGTGCGCTCGGGGGATCGGCGGGCGATCGACGGCGTCATCTACAGCGTCGGTCTGCTGGTGTCCGCGATCGCCGGCTGGTCCAGCATGGTGTTCAGCGTGATGACCGCATTCCGCACCGGCAACTGGACGCTGATGATCATCGCGGGCGCCGCGTTCGGATTGTTCGCCTATCTGTTCACCCTGATCTTCGGCTGGATCACCGTCATCCTCGAGGACGCCCGCTGGCCGGGCATGTGGAAGACGATCGTGCTGTTCCCGATCCACCTGGGCATCTGGTGGGTGCTGATGCTGGTCGCACTGTTCTACCGCGACTCCACCTGGCACGACATTCCGCACACCGTCCGGCTCAGCCTGTCCGAGATCGAGGCCGAGCATCACACCGGACGGCTGCCGCTGCGGCGTCCGGAGGGCCGGGAGCCGGACGCAGACGCGTCCTGATCCCGAGTGCCGTCATCCCGGACTTGATCCTCGTCATCCCGGACTTGATCCGGGATCGCCAAACCGGTCGTCCTCAGGCGGCCGGATGCTCCCATTCCCACACGGTGCCGGGCCGGCCGCGTCCGAGCACCATGCGCTTGCTGCTCACGGCGAGCCCCCGCAACGAGGCCAGCCGGCGGTTCAGGTTGCCCCGGTCAGGGGCGATGCCGCTCAGGGTGTGGGTGATCGCCACCGCCGCGCTCACCGGGAACTCGGCGCCGGTGAGCGCCCTGGTGAACTCCAGGTCGCGCCACAGCATGTCGACCAGCAGCGGACGGCACTCGAAGAGCATCACGTTGTGGTCGAACGCCAACTTGGGAACGTCGTCGAAGCCGTACCAGTCGGCGTCGCCGTCACCCACCGCCCACATCGCCACCGACAGCGAATAGCCGCGCGGGTCACGGTTGGGCTGATCGAAGACGGTGAGTTGGCCCAGCGCGGAGACGTCGAAGCCGACTTTGGAGATGACGGCACGGTGGGCGGCGGCGGCGAGCCGTTCGCCCTCGCGCAGCAGCACGCCGGGCAGCGCGGGGACGCCGAGATAGGGCTCGGTGGTACGAGGCTTGGTCGCCAATTCCACCCGCCGCAGTTCCGCGTTGTACCGCAGCGCGATGACATCCACCGAGACCAGAGATCCGACGTTGTTCATGGTGCCTTCTTGTCAACATCGCTTCATCAGCTGTTCATTGGTCTGCCTGACTATAACCGGCACGACGGGGCTTGTCAGGCGGTAGTTGAACCTGGTTGAGAGTCTTTGTTGTCGAGCTGGCGTCCCTCGGGATCGCCTTGTCGCGTCCGTTGTGCGGATCCGCAGTGAGCCTTGGGCTGGTCTTGAGGTTCCGCTGATCGTTGGTTGAGGACCGCCGGGCAGAGTTCTTCTCGTGCTGGGGGGCTAAGCCACCACAGGGCGGGGCCGGGATCGTGATTCGGGGGGACGCGAACCAGGTCGGGGAAACTGCCTAGTGGTGAGACGGATTGAGCCGGGTCTGGACGTAGGAGGAAGCGTCCGGGACCCGGCTCTCCGCAATTCTCGTTGGTCGAGCTTGTCGAGACCTCTCTCATCCGTCGTTCCGACCTGTCCGTCCGTTGCCGCGACCCGTCTGTCCGTCATCCCGAGGTCGACCCGGATTGTTGGCGTTGTTGTACAGGCGGGGTACGTCACACCCGGCGTCGGCCAAGAGTTGGGAGACGGGCACGCCGAGCACCCCCGCGAGACCCCTGGCCTCGACCGGCACCGCAACTTCAGCCGGAAGCATTCGATTGCCAGCGTTCTCACAGGAGATCCCCGTAACGTGTTTGACCCGCTCATACCGCTGAATCGCAATCGGCCGTCGGCGAGTGCCCTATGGGAGGACAGATGACCGTCGAGATCGAGGCGCTGCCCCCGCGAACCCGGCTGTTCCACGTCGGGCCGCCGAAGACGGGCACCACGGCGCTGCAGCAGGTCGCGTCCGAATCGCGCGCCGCACTGTTGGCGCACGGCGTCCGCTACCCCGGGCGGAGCCGCAATCACCGCCTCGCCGTGGCCGCCTTCCTGGACCGGCCGATGGGCTGGGCGAAAGCGGACGGCGGCCGTGGGCCGTCGCTGCGCAACTGGTACGAACTGCTCGGCGAACTCGACGCCGAGACCCGGCGGCGAATCTGGTTCGGCCACGAATACGCCGCGCGCGCCGAGCCGGTGGTGATCGAGCGTCTCGCCGAGCAGCTGGGACCGTCGCTGCACGTCGTGATCACGCTGCGTCACTACGCGCGGATGTTGCCCTCGGCGTGGCAGGAACTACTCAAGGCCGGCGGCAGCAGGGGCGAGTTCGAACCGTGGGTGCGCTCGATACTGAAACCACGCGGCGAGGACGACCGGGTGCGGCGGGCCCGCCACGACCAGCCGGCGCTGGTGGCGCGCTGGGCCGGGGTGCTGGGGCCGGAGCGGGTGAGCGTGGTGGTGCTGAACCGCCGCGACCACGGTTTCGTATTCCGGGCCTTCGAGAGCCTGCTCGGCCTGCCGGCGGGCCTGCTGGACGACCGGGCCGGCCACGGTGGGAATCGGAGCATGACCGTGCTCGAACTGGAGCTGCTGCGCCGGCTCAACCAGGTCACGCACGAGCGCAGGTTGTCCTGGTCACGCAACCAGCGGCTGGTTGTCGAAGGCGCCGTGGCGCGGATTCTCGCATCGTCGTCCAACGGCAACCCGCTGGTCCTGCCCGAATGGGCGGTGCCGCCGGCCAACGAGGAGGCGGCCCGGGCGGCCACCGAGATCGCGGCCAGTGGGGTGCGGGTGATCGGGGACATCGCCGAACTGGCCGAGCCGGTGCCGGTCGTGCCGGCGTCCGATCATCGTGACGTCGACGCCGTGCCGGTGGAGCTTGCCGTCGAGGCGCTCGCCGGACTGCTGGCCGTGGCGTGTGGTCGCGACCCGGATTTCGGGCTGTCGGTCGACCGGGTGGGTCGGCAGGTGCTCACCCACCTCGTGGACGACCTGCGGGCGTTGCGCGAGACCGGCCCCATGCCGATAGCGCGGGTGGCCGCCGGGCGAGCGGCCGGTCTGGCCGCCGGCCTGGGCTACGCGGCCCGGGGAATGCTGGCGGCCCGGAAAAAGCGGTCTGCCGGGTCCTGACCGCTGGTGCTGTTCGGCGGAGCTTCCGCCGGGCCTTACTCATCTAGGCCGGGGTGATCCGGAGGGTCTGCACCTGGAAGGGGCGCAGGGTCAGGCCCACCGAGATCCGGCCGTCGCCGGTGACCGAGTGCGGGACCGGCTCGCCGGGGCGCTCCAGCAGATCCGCCGCTCGGACCGACGCCGCGGCCACGTCCAGGATCAACTCGGTCGAGGCACGACCGCCGGAGGACTCATAGACCCGGACGATCAAGTCGCCCGAGCGGTCGTCGGCGAGCTTGACGGCGCTGATCAGCACCCGTGGATCGGTGGACGTCACCAACGGTGCCAGTTCAGCCCCGCGTGCCGGGCGGGCCGGAGTGTTGATCGCCCAGCCCAGTTCGGTCGCCCGGCCCGGGTCGGCGCCGAAGGCGAGCGCGAACCGCATCTGCTGGACGCCGAGGTCGGTACGCGGATCGGGGAAGCGCGGCGCCCGCAGCATCGAGAACCGGACGTCCGACACCACGGTGCCGCCGCGCTGCGATCGCACCACGTCGAAGCCGTAGGTGGAGTCGTTGGCAAACGCCACCCCGAAACCCGGCTCCTGGACCAGGAACCAGCGCTGGGCGTGGGTTTCGAACCGGGCGTTCTCCCACGAGGTGTTGTCGTGGGTGGGGCGCGACTGGAAGCCGAACTGGGTCTCGGCGACCGCGGTGTCGGCGAACACGTCGATCGGGAAGGCCAGCTTGAGGAACTTCTCGGTCTCCTGCCAGTCGACGGTGTTGTCGATCAGCAGCGCCCGGCCGTCCGCGGACAGCGACAGCCGCTGCTCGATGGACGAGGCACCGAACGAACGCCGCACCACGATCGCGTCGCCGTCCAACCGGACTTCGTCGGCGGTGTCGATGTCGCGGTGCATCGTGCGGTAGCTGTTGTCGACGTCCCAGGCGTCCCACAGGTTCGGGAAGTCCTGGTGCAGCTGCAGCAGGTTGCCCCGCTCGCCGGTCGGGATCGCATCCCGTCCGGACGCCAGGTCGACCGCGCTCACCACGTGCCCGGCCGCGTCCAGTTCGATTCGGACGGCGTCGCTGGCCAGCACGAAACCGGCCCCGGCCACCGAGGCAGTGGTGCCAGCGGGAGCGACCGGAACGCTGACGGCGCCCGCCGCCACGCCCGATTGAGCGATCGGTGCGGCGTTGACCAGGAGGTGCGGCTCTGCGGCGTCCAGCTCGACGCCCAAGGCCGCCAGCGAGTCGGTGATGACCTGGTTCAGGCTCTGCGCCACCAGTGCGTAGCGGACGGCTGCCTCGCGATGCACCCAGGCGATCGAGGTGCCGGGCAGGATGTCGTGGAACTGCAGCAGCAACACCTCGTGCCAGGCCCGGTCGAGCGTCTCGTGCGGGTACGGACGTCCCGCCCGGACGGCCGCAACGCTGGCCCACAGCTCGGCCTCGAACAGCAGCTGCTCGCTGCGCCGGTTGCCCTGCTTCATCTTGTGTTGGGTGGTGTACGTGGCGCGGTGCCGCTCCAGGTACAGCTCGCCCTTCCACACCGCCGGCTCGGGCAGCTCTGCTTTGGCCCGCTCGAAGAAGGCGTCTGGGGTCTCCCAGGCGACCTTGGCGCTGCCCTCCAGATCAGCCAGCCGCTTGGCCCGGGCGATCATCTCGCGGGTGGTGCCGCCACCGCCGTCGCCCCAGCCGGTCGGCGCCAGCGAGGACGACCCGACGGACTTCTCCTTGAAGTTGCGGTCGGCGCGGGCCACCTCGTCACCGGACAACTGGGAGTTGTAGGTGTCCATCGACGGGAAATGGGTGAAAATCCGTGAGCCGTCGATGCCCTCCCAGTGGAAGGAGCTGTGCGGGAAGATGTTCCGCTCGTTCCAGGAGATCTTCTGGGTCAGGAACCATTCGAAACCGGCCCCGACAAGCAGCTGCGGCAGGGCAGCCGAGTAGCCGAAGCTGTCCGGCAGCCAAGCCCCACGGCATTCGACGCCGAACTCGTCGCGGAAGAACCGCTGTC
Organism: Micropruina sp.; assembly: GCA_039811845.1. Lineage (GTDB taxonomy): Bacteria > Actinomycetota > Actinomycetes > Propionibacteriales > Propionibacteriaceae > Micropruina. The sequence continues at coordinate 7,888 of JBDHZN010000023.1, forward strand.
CGTACAGGATCTGCCGGATCATCGCTTCGCCGCCCGGCAGCACGGCGTCCGCCTCGACCCACATGCCACCGACCGGCACGAAACGTCCGTCGGCAACCGCCTGCTTCACCCGGGCGTACACCTCGGGTCGATGCTCCTTGATCCAGGCGTACTGCTGGGCGCTCGACATGGCGTAGATGAAGTCGGCGTGCTCGTCGAGCAGGGTGACCATCGAGCTGGTGGTGCGGGCCACCTTGCGCACCGTCTCGCGCAGCGGCCACAGCCACGCCGAGTCGATGTGCGCGTGGCCGACCGCGGTGATCCGGTGCGCGGACGGCGCGGCCGGGCTGCTCAGCACCTCGACGAGTTCGGCCCGGCCCGCGGCGGCGGTGCCGGCGATGTTCTGCAGATCGACGGCGTCCAGCGCCCGGTCGAGCGCGAACAGGATGCGTGCCCGGCGGGCGGAACCGGCGTCCAGCTGCTGGGCGAGCTGCAGCAGCACCTCGACGTCATGGACGAGCTCGAACACCTCGCTCTCGAAGACCACCGCGTCGGCGCGTCGGATGCGGTACAGCAGCCCCTCGCCGGCAGTGGCCCACTCGCCGGACTCGGTCGGCTGGAACGGCACATAGTCGAGCAGCACCGGGTTGGACGCCGCCTCGACGTAGAACTCGATCGGCTCGCCGCCGGTGGCCTCACGGACCACCGGGATCCACTGCGCGCGCGGATGCAGCGACCGCACCGGGCCGCCGTTCGCGCGGTAGACCAGGCCCTCGGCCTGGAAGCCGGTCATGTTGATGTCGAAGCCGAGATCGAGCAGCACCTCGACCCGCTCGCCGGCGAACTCGGCGGGCACCTGGCCGGTGACCCGGAACCAGGTGGTGTCCCAGGCTCGCCCCCACGGCTCGCCCGGTTGGGTCGGTGCGTACTCGGCGGCCAACCCGGCGGCGACCGCGATCGGTTCACCGCCCACCCGGTGCGCGGCCAGCATGAGCGGATGCGGCCGCGAATGGATGGCCGGGCGCAGCCGCTCTTCGAGGACGCGGATCACGCGGGCGAGCGTCAGATCCTGGTTGTTGTGCATCAAGCCTCCACGGTCGCGGCCAGGGTCACCCGGGGGTGCCGGCCGGCACGGGCAATGTCCATGTAACGCTCCCAGAACGCGCCGCCCGGAGCGAGATCGCGGCGGCTCACGTCGGTGGGGTCAAGCAGCAGTCGCGGCCGGTCGGCAGCGGGGGCGTCCCTGCGGCTCCTGCGCAACTCTTCCATCGCCCGGGCGAGCACCCGGCCCTCGGTCTTGATCGCGCCGTGCTCGTCGATCAGGCCGAGGTCGTACTCCAGCTCGGGGAAGTCGGCCAGTGAGCGGCTGACGTCGTGCGAGCACCACCAGGTGATGCCGTACAGCTGCGGGGTGTCGGCGAGTTGCTCGACGGTGGCCTCGATGAACGGTGCGACGGAGTTCCGCGGCAGCACGTTGCGCGGCGCACCCACCTCCTGCACCCATACCGGACGGTCCGGGTCGGCCTGGAACGCCCGGGCGATCTCGGTCAGGTAGCGGGCGTGCGCCCGGGTCTCGAACGCGTCCGGGCCGTAGACCTGGGCGGTGCCGTTGAACACCCACGAATGCAGCACGGTCATGTCGCCCAGGTTCGCGGCGTGGGTGGGGGTGAACGGCTGAGTGTCGTCGTACCAGGTGGCGTCGTAACAGGCGTGCAGCGCCTGGGCGCCGGGGGCGCCGGTGCGCAGCGCGCCCAGCATCGCGTCGAGCCAGGCGCTCACCTCACCCTCGGACGCCGGATACGGCTCGGGATGGACGGTGCCGGTGAACTGATTGACCTCGTTGCCGACGGTCAGCCCGAGCAGGTTGGGGTGGCCGTCGCAGGCCCGGGCCAGCGCGGTCAGGTAGGCGGCCGTGGAGGCGACCACGTCGGGGTCGGTGAAGAAGCCGCGACGATGCCAGCTGGTCAGCCAGGCCGGCACGAAGTCGAAGCTGGACAGGTGTCCCTGCAGGCCGTCGACCCAGACGTCCAGCCCGCGCTGGTCGGCGAGTTCGATCACCTTTTCGATGTCGGCCAGGCCGCCGGGGCGGATCAGTGTCCGGTTCGGCTGCAGCAGTGGCCAGAGCGGGAAGACCCGGACGTGGTCGACGCCCAACTCGGCGATGGTGTCGAAGTCGCGAGCCACGTCGTCGGCGTGGAAATCGAGCCAATGGTGGAACCAGCCAACGCGCGGGGTGTAGTTCACCCCGAACCGGACCGGGGCTCCAGCAGGGGCCGTCATCGGCGTAACTTTACCGATTGAGTTTCGGCTGTCAAAGGCCTCGTCCGGGGCTGGTCGCGCGGGCTCGGACGAGGCCGCCGGAATGCCGGTGGCGACCAAGTCGGGCGCAGCCGCCGAGACTCGTCGCAACCGCCGGGACCAGGCCGTCCGGGAGCCTGGCGGAGCAGCCCCGCCGCGCCTTCCGCCACTACGTTAAGGTTGGCCCGGAAACAGGCACGACCGGGAGGCGGAGCAATGGTGGCCAGAGAGGCGGGTATTCCCCGTTCCGGCCGCGTCACGATTTCCGACATCGCCCGCCGGGCGGGTGTCACCAGCGGTGCCGTTTCACTCGCAATCAACGGCAAACCGGGCGTTTCCGATATCACCCGGGCTCGCATCCTCAGGATCGCCGACGAGATGCGCTGGCGTCCGAATCACGCTGCGAAAACGCTGCGCGGCCAGAGTCCGCATTCCATCGGACTGGTGCTGACCAGGCCCGAAGAGGTGGTCGGCGAGGAAGTCTTCTTCACCAAATTCCTGGCCGGCGTCCAGTCGGTGCTGAGTCAGCGGGGCTACTCGCTGCAGTTGCAGATGGCCACTGACCTGGCCTCGGAGACCGCCATCCATGCCGACTGGATCGCCGACGGCCGGGTGGACGGCATCCTCGTCCTCGACCCGCGAGTGGACGACCCGCGGGTGACCGCGTTGCTCGAACTGGGCCTGCCCGCGGTGATCGTCGGTGGTGATCAGGACGGCGCCGCGTTGACCAGCGTCCGCACCGACGACGGGCAATTCATGCGGGTGGTGTTCGACCATCTACTCGCCCTGGGACATCAGCGAATCGGTTACATCACCGGTGACCAGAGCTTTGCCCATATTCGCCGGCGTATCGCTGCTTTCACCGACTACACCCTCGAATCGGGCATCTGGGGGATCACCTTGGCCGCCGATTTCGTGCCGCAGCAGGCGAAAGACGCCACGCAGAAACTGATGTCCTCTCCGAAGGGCCCCACCGCGTTGATTTTCGACAGCGAGGTGATGGCGATCGCCGGAATGGCGACGTTGAGCGAGTTGGGTTTCGCGGTGCCGGGCGATGTGTCGGTGTTGTCCTGGGAGGACTCGGCGACCTGCCGGGTACTGCACCCGACGCTCACCGCGCTGAATCGGGACGCCGCGGCATTGGGTCGCCAGGCCGCGACCGGCATGCTGCGACTGCTCGACCGCGAGCCGGCCGACGAGCCGGCGGTCGTCGCCAGCGTGGTGCCACGCGAGTCGACGGCGCCCCCGGCGTCCTGATCTTCGCCCTCTTTCGCACGCCGGAACCGCTCGGCAGGTGATCCCCCTTGGCCCGATCGGTGGGCTATGTCTTGCACTCAACTCAATCGTTGTAGTAGCTTCCACGCCACCATGCGCCGTCGCTTGGGCGGCCTGCACATACAAGAGGAGGCATGATGAGACGCTTCACCGGACTCGTCACCCTGGTGGCATCGGCCGCACTCGCCCTGACCGCTTGCACGGGTGGTGGTGCCGCCCCGGCACCGGCCCAGTCCAGCAGCGGCGGCGCGCTCTCCGGCACCATCAAGTTCCAGAGCTGGTCGTTGAAGAACGAGAAGTTCAGCCCCTACTTCGAGGCGCTGATCGCCTCCTTCGAGAAGGAGAATCCCGGCGTCAAGGTCGACTGGCTCGATCAGCCGGGCGAGGGCTACCAGGACAAGGTGCTGGCCCAGGCCAACTCCAACTCGCTGCCCGACGTGGTGAACCTGCCGCCCGACATCGCCTACCCGCTGGCCCAAGCCAACGCGCTGCTCGACGTCAACGCCGCCGACCCGTCGCTGGCGGCCACCTACGTGCCGGGCGCCTGGCAGGCGTACACCTACGAGGGCCTCACCGGCACCTTCGGGTTGCCCTGGTACCTGGGCACCGACCTCAGCTGGTGGAACGGCACGGCGCTGCAGAAGTACGGCGTCGACACCAACAACCTGCCCACCACCAACGAGGGCCTGATCGACTTGGCCAAGAAGGTCGGCGAGGCATCCAAGGGCAACCTGCCGGTGCTCTCCTCGATGCCCACCTACGACATGTTCGCCTCGAGCGGCGTGACCATGACGGACGCCTCAGGCAATTTCGTCTTCAACACTCCTCAGGCTGCGACGCTGGTCGATCAGTTCCGTGACGCCTACAAGGCCGGCGGCATTCCGGCAGAGGCACTGACCGGCAGCTACGGCGGCAACTCCGACGGCTTCAAGGCAGGCAAGGCGGCCTACACCACGGGCACTTCGACCTTCGCCAGCGACCTGCAGCGCGAGGCGCCGACCCTGCGCAAGGGTGTCATCGTCACCCCGCGGATCGGCGACGCGCCGCTGTTCGTCCAGGGCATCTCGGTGGCGGCCAACACGCAGAACAAGGACGCCGCGCTCGCGTTCGCGAAGTACATCACCAACACGGCGAACCAGGTCGCCTTCTGCAAGCTCGCCGTCGGCTTCCTGCCGGGCACGGTCGAGGGCAGCGCCGACACCAAGGCGCTCAGCGCGGGCGTCACCGACGAACTGGAGCTCAAGGCGATCGGGATCCTGTCGGAGTCCATGAAGACCGCCAAGGTGCTGATCCCGGTGTACTGGACGGGTGCGATGAAGACCTACATGGACCAGCAACTCGCTCTCGCTATCAAGGGTGAAATCGGTTCCCAGGAGGCGCTCGACAAGATCGTCGACTACTGCAACAAGAACAAGATCGCCTGACCGCGGACGCCTAAGCGATCCCGGGAAGAAGGAGGAGCGATGAAGTCACACAAGTGGTTCACTCCGTGGCTGCTGGCCGCACCCGCGGTGATCTGGGTGCTGGTGTTCGGTCTATGGCCGTTCTTCAACACCGTCGTGTTGAGCTTCACCAACGCACGTCCGCTGCGGGCGGGCCAGTTCATCGGGGGAGACAACTACGCCCGGATGTTCTCCGACGAGCAGTTCGGCTACGCGTTGACCACCAGTTTCATCTACATGATCGTCTGCGTGCCGCTGCTGACGATCCTGCCGTTGCTGATGGCGCTGCTGGTGGAGAAGACGATCCCCTGGATCACCTTCTTCCGTACCACCTTCTACTTCCCGGTGATCGCGTCGGTGGTCGTGGTGGCCCTGATCTGGGGCTGGCTGTTCGATACGAAGGGTCTGATCAACGGGGCCCTGCAGGCGTTCGGCATGGCTGACAAACCGATCCCGTTCCTCGTCGACCGCTGGTTGCTGCTGGGCTGCGCCATTCTGCTGACGGTCTGGAAGGGGCTCGGCTACTACATGGTGGTGTACCTGGCGGCGCTGGGTAACTCCAACAAGGAGCTGCACGAGGCGGCGGCGCTGGACGGCGCGGGCACGTTCCAGCGCTTCATGACGGTGACCGTCCCGGCGGTGCGGGGTGCGATGGTGCTGATCATGGCGCTCGTCGCGGTTTCCGCGCTCCGCATCTTCACCGAACTGGAAGTGCTCTCGAAGGGAACCGGCGGTCCGGGCGGCCAGGACATGTCACTGGTGATGTTGATCAAGATGGTCGGTTCGGGCCTGAACGGCAACGTGGGCTACGCCTCGGCGCTGAGCGTCGTGATGTTCCTGATCACGGCCCTGCCGCTGTTGGCGATCGCCATCATGAACCGCGATAAGGAAGCGAAGGCGTGAGATGAGTCAAACTCTGGAAGAGACTCCGCAGGTCGCGGAGGTAGCGCGTCGGCTGACCAAACCCAAGAAGGTCAAGGAGCCGGCCTACCGACGCAAGGGCTCGAGCGACTTCCTCAAGCCCACCCTGGGCGGCCTGATCTTTCGCTACGTACTGCTCGCGTTCGTCACGGTGATCGTGGTAGGCCCGCTGATCTTTCAGTTGTCCACCTCGTTCAAGGGCCCGCTGGAGGACATCTACAGCTTCCCGCCCAGCCTGATCCCCACGGATTTCACGGTGCAGAACTATGTGCGGGTCACCGACTTCATCCCGGTCTACCTGTATGCCTGGCATTCGCTATTGGTTGCGGTGGGCACGGTGATCACCAATGCGGCCTTCGCCACCTTCGGCGGCTACGCGCTGGGCTGCATCGAGTTCAAGGGCAAGAAGATCGTCTGGGGCATCCTGCTCTCGACGATGCTGCTGCCCGGTGAGGTCACCATCACCAGCCAGTTCCTGACCATCAAGGCATTCGGTCTGGCCGACTCCCTGTGGGGCGTCTTCCTGCCGGGCGCGGTGGGGGCGATGAACGTGATGCTGGTGGCGACCGCCTGCCGGGCGATTCCTGCGGACATGCTGGCCGCGGCCACCATCGACGGGGCTACCACGTGGCAGCGCATTCGACACATGGTCTGGCCGAACATCAAGGGCATGGTCAGCGTGGTCGCGATCTTCTCGTTCATCGGTGCCTGGGACGACTTCCTCTGGCCGCTGATCGTGCTGAGCGACCCGGCCAGGTACACCCTCACGGTCGGTATGGCCTTCCTGAACGGCAACTTCGCCGACCCGCGGCTGATCGCCGCTGGCACGATGATCGCGCTCGTTCCGATCGTGATCCTGTTCTCGGTGATGCAGAAGCACTTCTTCGCCGGTGTCGAGGAGGGCGCGGTCAAGGGGTGATCCTTTTCCGATGAACGCGTTCCTCGCGCCCGACCCGGGCCCGCTGGACCCGCCGTCGTCTCGCCCCCGAGCAGGAGTGCTCGGGGGCGAGGTGTTCTCCTTCTCCTTCCGGCCGGCGGACGGCGTCCAGCGACTTCCGTTGGTCTCTGTCATCCCGGCGGGTCCCGTCATCCCGGCGGACGCCGGGATCTCCACACGGTCGCAAGACGCGTCCGCCTCCCCGTTGGTCGAGCTTGTCGAGACCCCTATCGTCAGCCCGCAGACCGAACTCCACTGGGCGTTCTACGCCGACGACGAGGCGGCGCTCCGCCCGCCCTGGGCGTCCCTGGCGATCTGCCCCGACGTGGTCTTCGACGACGGCTCCCGGCTGTCGCAGGGGGTACCGGGCCGTGGACCGGCCGTCGACCGGTACGGGTTCGCCATGACGCCGTCCGATCAGTTCGCGGCCCGTTGGAGTCTCCCTCAGCAGTGGAACGCCGACACTGTCTCCTTGGCCCCCTGGGCCGGTCGCCGGATCGCCGCGATCGAGATCGTGCTGGGTGACGATTCGCTGGTCGCGGACGTCGACGCCAACGACCTCGCCGGGGGTTGGGTCGAGGTCGCGCTGCGGCCGGCAGAGGAGCCGCCATCCTCGCCGGCCGAATGGGTCGATACCCGGCGGGGTACGCACGCGGGCGCCCGGTTCTCTCGCGGAAACACGCTTCCCGCCGTCGCACACCCGCACGGCTTCGTCTTCCTCACCCCGGCCACGGACGCCGCCGACACCCGCTGGCCGTACCGCTGGGGCGTCCACGACGAACCTGCCGGACGCCGGCTGGCGGCGTTGCAAACGTCGCATCAGCCCAGCCCCTGGATCGGCGACCACGGAGTGCTGCAGTTCGTCCCACGTGCTTTGCCGTTGGTTGAGCCTGTCGAAACCCCTTGCCAGAGCCTGCCTATCGAGGTCTCGACAAGCTCGACCGACGACGATCGACGCTGGGGCGGCGGCGTCATCGTGCCCGGCAGCGAGATCGCCCGGCCACACCGCCACGTCGCGACGCTGGCCGAGGGCGTCGATGTCGAGGGCACCACGACCCGGTCGGTGGTCGCCGTCCGGGTGCGCGGCGACGGTCCGCTCGGCCTGCTTCTCGGCTGGCCGGAGGGCGACGGCTCGCTGCACCTGCAGTCGCTCCCCGACGGCAGGGCTGCCGTCCGAGGCTGGATCGGCGAACGACCGGACGCTGCCTGGGGCAACGCGCCCCGGATGTACGTCTACGGCGAGACCGCGGAACGGGCTGCGGTCGAGACCTCCGGCGAGCCGTACGGCCTGGGGATCACCGCGCCGGGAGAGCTGGAACTACGGGTCGCGACGTCCTTCCTCTCCGTCGGGCAAGCCCGTCGCAGCTTTGAACTGGAGGCGCCCTGGACGTCCGGCTTCGACGAGCTGGTGGCGGCGAGCCGGGCTCGCTGGGACGCGATCTGCGGCGCAGTCGAACTGCCGGTGCCCGCCGACGATCGGTATGCCCTGGCCTATCGCGAGCTGCGGGCAAAGCTCGCGCACGCCCTGTACCGGCTGAACCTCTACCCGAATACCGCGTCCGAGAATGCCGGGACCGCTGAGGCACCCGATTGGCGCTTTGCCGACGTCTTCGCCCGAGCTGAACCGCACGGTGAGGAGGTCACCGGAGCGCCAGTCGCGTCCGGGCGGCTGGTGGTGAACAACGGCTACTGGGACACCTACCGCACCGTCTGGCCGCTGCTCGCCCTGCTGGACGCCGACGGCACCGGGGAATTACTGGACGGGCAGCTGGAGCAGGTGCGCCGCGGCGGTTGGACGGCGCGGTGGAGCGGACCCGGCTACATCGACTGCATGGTCGGCACCTCCAGCGACCAGGTGTACGCCCAGGCCGCCAGGCTCGGCGTCGGCGGGTTCGACCGCGAGCTGGCCTACGAATCGGGTTGGCGCAACGCCTGCGAGCCGAGCCCGGACGCCCGCACCGGACGGGCCGGGACGGCGTCCGCGCGGTTCACTGGCTATGTTCCACGTGAAATCCACGCGGGTCTGTCCTGGACCATTGAGGCCGGGATCGGGGACGCGGCGCTAGGTCGGTTCGCCGAACTGCTTGCCGAGACGTCGTCCGAGCCCGCGCGCTACCAGGCGCATGCCCGCTACTTCACGAATCGTTCGTTGAGCTACCGGCAGTTGTTCGATCCGGAGACCGGTTTCTTCCGCGGCCGTTCCGCCGCTGGTCGAGCTTGTCGAGACCCTGGTGACTTCAACGCTGACAAGGGGTTTCGACAAGCTCAACCACCGGCGGAGCAGGGTGATCTGCATCCCGTCGGCAACTTCGATCCCGCGGTCTGGGGCGGTGACTACGTCGAGACCAACGCCTGGGGCATGTCGGCCTCCGCGGTGCACGACGGCGCCGGCCTGGCGGAGCTGTTCGGTGGGCCGGCGGCATTGCGGGAGCATCTGGACCGGCTGTTCGCCGAACCGGAGACGATCGTGGCGCCGTACCACCCCGATCAGGTGGTGCACGAGCAGCTCGAGGCCAGGGCGCAGCGCTCGGGGATGTGCGCGCTGTCGAACCAACCCGCGCACCACTTGCCGTTCATGTACCTGCACACCGATCAGCCCTGGCGGGCCGCACCACTGGCGCGGAAGCTGGCCGGACGGCTGTTCGCCGGCGGTCACATCGGCCAGGGCTTCCCCGGCGACGAGGACAACGGCGAGATGAGCGGCTGGTGGCTGTGGGCACTGCTTGGCCTCTACCCGCTCGACCCGGGCAGTGGCGAGCTGGTGATCGGGACGCCCCTGGTCGACGACGTGGTGCTGCGCCGCGATGTGGGGCCGCTACGAGTACGGGTGACCCGCGAGTCACCGGACGCGTCGTACCTGGCGGCCGCGTCCTGGAACGGGCGTGTCCTTACCCGACCGCGGCTCACCCCCGCTGAGCTCGCCGAGCCTGGGCTGTTGCAGATCGACCTGGTCGATGAACCGCCGATCGACGCCCCGCTCTGGCAGGCGCCGGCGGTCACCGTCAAGGAGTGGCAACCGGATCTGTGTCATCCCGAGTTCGCCATCGCGAACTCCGGTGTGAACGCTCAGGTTGTCTTCGACGACGGCGCCGATCCGGACGGCTGCTGCGTTCTGGAGCCCGGCGACTGGATCGGCCAGGACTTCGGCGTTCCGCAGCGGGTGACCGACCTCACCCTCACGACCCTGCAGGCCGTCGGTTCGGACGCACTGGTGGCCGAGTGCAGCGATGACGGCCTCACCTGGCGGGAGGCCCCCACCACCCACCGTGAGCCCTTACCCGCGAACCGGACAACCCCGTTCCAGCTGGTCAACCCGATAGTCGCCCGCCATTGGCGGCTGCGGGCCGCGAGGCCAGTTCAACTCCGGCAACTAGAACTCTTCGACCTCTGAGCAAGTTCGCCGTGATGACGGACGCATCGGGTAGGTCAGGACACCGTGATCGCCGGGTAGGAACCGGCGACCTCCCAGAACATGAGCACGGGGAGCGCCAGGACCGCGGCGGCGGCGATCCATAGACTCGCCCGAACCCACGGCTTCGGTGCCGACCAGCCAGCCCTGAACAGGGACACGCCGATGACGGCGCACAGGACGGCAAAAGCGACGAACCCGAAGAAGTAGACGGCTACGCCGGCCACCAGGACGAACAGCAGCCAGCCCGTTGCCCTGGTCGCGGTCGATCCGGCTTGCATGGTGCCTGATACTACGCCCAGGTCTCGGCAAGCTCGACCCCTAGACCAGCAGGTCGGAGCGGTGCACCAGGGCGGCGGCGCCGATCAGCGGGGCGTCGCCGGCCAGGGACGCCCGCTCGACCCGGACGGCGCGCGCGAACGCGTTCACCGCACGAGAATCCACCGCCGCGCGGATGTGATCGACGTAGTCGTCGGCGACCAGCGAGAAACCGCCGCCGACGACGGCCAGCTCCAGGTCGAGCAGGGTAGCGGCGTTCACCACGCCGGTGCCGATGAAGGTGGCCGACCGCACCACGGCGGCGACCGCGATCGGATCGCCGGCGGCATAGGCGGCGGCCAGCTCTTCGCCGTCCGAACCGGTCCAGCCTTGGGAGCGCGCCCAGGTCACGGTGTGCGGCCCGGACGACAGCTCTTCGACGGTCGCCGCGGCCGCCGAGCCCTCGACCCGGTCGACGATGACCTGGCCGAGATGCCCGGCGTTGCCGGTGGCCCCGGCGATCACTCGACCGTCGGAGATGATGCCGCCGCCCACACCGGTGGAGACGACGAAGACCATGGCGTTGCTGACCCCGCGTGCCGCACCCAGCCACAACTCGGCCAGCGCGATGCAGGTGCCGTCGAGCCGCAGCCGGACGTCGTCCAGCCCGGACGCCTCACGCACCACGTTGACGATCGGGAAGTCGCGCAGGCCGGTCAGGTTGATCGGCGAGATCGCGCCGAGCGGCAGGTTCAACGGGCCGGCCGAACCGATGCCGGCGGCGGAGACATCCGACCAGTGCGGCGAGTCGAGTGCCGGCCGCAGCGCAGAGACGATCGAAGCCGCCGCGGCCTCCGGAGTCGACGCACCGGCCGAGCCCATTGCGGCGCGACCACGGGTGCCCTCGATAATGGTGCCGTCGGTGCCGATGAGCGCCGCTTCGACCTTGGTTCCGCCGAGATCGATAGCCAATGCAGCCGTCATGGCGACACGGTATCCTAAATCGATTGAGGAGGGTAGGACTTCGTTGTTCATCGAGCTTACGAATACGCCGCGGCATTATGCGTGGGGTTCCTATGACGGTATCGCCAACTTCACCGGGCATCAGCCGAGTGGGGAACCCGAAGCCGAGTTGTGGTTCGGCACCCATCCGGGCTCACCCAGCCTGACGCCACGCACCTTTCCGCCGACCGAACCCGGCCATGCCACGCTGCGCGACTGGGTGGCCGCCGAGCCCGAACTGCTGCTGGGCACCCCGGACGCCACCGAGTTGCCGATCCTGCTGAAGGTGCTGGCCGCCCGGACTCCGTTGTCGCTGCAGGTGCACCCCAGTCCGGAACAGGCCGAGCAGGGCTACGCCGACGAGGTCGCCCGCGGCGTCTCCGCCGACGCGTTCAGCCGCAGCTACAAGGATCCGCACCCCAAGCCCGAGATCATCGTGGCCGTCAGCGACCCGTTCGAGGCGCTCTGCGGCTTCCGCCCGGCCGATCAGGTGGCGGCCTTCGCCGACGATCTTGCGGCGCTCTCGACCGGAGCGACGCGGACGGTGGTGGAACCGCTGCTGCGCCTGCTGGCCACCCCCACCGCGATGGAGCCCGTTGTGGACTGGCTGTTGTCGGGCCACCCGGATGCCCTCGACTGCGTGACCGCGTTGGTCGGATTGGCCGGCGGGGACGCCGCCGCCCGGACGCCCAGTGCGGCCACGTTCGCCACCATCGCGCAGCTCGCCGAGCACTATCTGGACGATCCCGGGGTGCTCATCGCGGCCCTGATGAACCGGGTCACGCTGCGGCCGGGGGAGTGCCTCTTCGCCGCGGCCGGCGTGCTGCACGCCTACCTGCGCGGCGTCGGCATCGAGCTGATGACCGCCAGCGACAACGTGCTGCGCGGCGGGCTGACCCCCAAACACGTCGACACCGACGAGCTGCTGCGGGTGCTGTCCTTTGCCCAGGGTGGACCGGCGCTGCTGGCGCCGCAGCATCCCGCTCCGGGGGTGAGCGTGTACGCGCCGCCCGCCACCTTCGTGCTCACCGTCGTCGATCTGGAAAGCCGGGCCGAACGGCTGCCCAGCGAACCCGCGATCCTGCTCGTCGAGCGGGGCCCGGTCACGCTCGCCGGCCGGGACGGCTCGGTCACCCTGGCCCGCGGCCAGGCAGTCTTCGTCCCCGCGTCCGAGACCGCGGCGAGCGCGGAAGGTCCGGGTCGGATCTGGGTCGCGACCATGGGGAATCCGATCGGCTGACTACCGTCCAGCGTCATCCCGGGCTTGCCCCGGGATCTCGGGCGCAGGTGAGCCAGTGCGGAGATCCCGGCGTTCGCCGGGATGACGAAGAAGCCGGCGCCACGAGGAAGCTGGGATGACGAGGTTCTATAGTCCGGTGGTGCGCAGCGCCCTGACCCGGATCGATCCCGTGTGGCTGGTGCTGTTCGGCATCGCCTCGGTGCAGCTGGGTGCGGCATTCGCGAAAGATCTGTTCGCGCTCAGCACGCCGACCGCGACCGCCTGGCTGCGGCTCTGCTTCGCCAGCCTGATCTTCCTCACCTTCGCCCGGCCCCGGCTGCGCGGACGCCGTCCGCAGGAATGGGTCATCGTGCTTGGCTACGGGCTGGCGCTGGCCGGTATGAACTGGGCCATCTACGCCAGCTTCGCGCGGATCCCGATCGGGGTCGCGGTCACCGTGGAATTTCTCGGACCGCTCGCCGTCGCGGTGGCCGGTTCGCGGCGTCCGCGCGACCTGATCTGGGTCGGCCTGGCCGGGCTCGGCGTCGCATTGCTCGGCCTGCAACCCGTCGAGGCCGACTGGATCGGGCTGGGCCTGGCAGTGCTGGCCGGCGCCCTGTGGGCCGGCTACATCTTGCTCGCCGGACCGACCGGACGGCACTTCGAAGGCGTCTCCGGCGTCACCGTCGCCAGTGTGGTCGGTGCGGTGCTGCTGGCGCCGGCGGCACTGATGTTCGGCGATCCGGTGTTCAGCCCGCATGTGCTCGGTGTCGCTCTGGCGGTCGGACTGTTGTCGTCGGTGATTCCGTACGGATTTGAGATGGTCGCGCTGCGTCGGATGAGACCTGGACTGTTCGGCATTCTGATGAGTCTCGAGCCGGCGGCCGCGGCACTGTTCGCCCTTGTGTTGCTGGGGGAAAACCTCAGCATCGTCGAGTGCGCGGCGATGGCCTGCGTGATCGTCGCCAGCATCGGTGCCGCCCGTTCGGCCGGCACCTCCACGCCGGTGGCCCGCGACTAGCCGCTACCCTCTGCGTTCGCCGGATCACCCTCTCGATCCGGACCACACCGACCAAAGGGGAGCTTTCGATGACGAAACCCGCTGCATTCATCCATCATTCGGCGTTTGTCGTCTCCGATCTGGAGAAGACCCGCGAGTTCTACGTCGACGTTCTGGGCTTCGAGGAGATCCACCGGCCGACCGATTTCGTCTTCCATGGCGCCTACTTCCGGCTGGGCGAGGCGGAGATCCACGTCGTCCAGGAGAAGACCCCCGGACGGCTGCGCGCGAACGCCCCGAACTGGGAGGTCGATGAGCTGCAAACCGGCCTCGTCCACCACGTCGCGATCATGGTCGACGACTGGCGTCCGCTGCTGGCCAAGGTGCAGGCACGGGGCGAGGACCGGGTCGGCGGCTTCCGGGTCCGCGATGACTTCGTCGAGCAGGTCTACGTCGCCGACCCCGACGGCAACATCATCGAGCTGCTGCAGCAGCACGACGAGGCGTCCGGACGCCGTCGCCGGCAGCAGATCTTCGACGAGGGCATCGCCGTCCCGGTGGCCCCCGGCTACCCGCTGATCGATCCGCGTGAGAAGTACGGCGAGGCGTAGGCGCAGGGAACACCCGGACGGATTCTGCCGCGGTGGCGGAAGCAGATTTCCTGCCGCCGTGGCGGAAGCAAGTGTGTTGGAGCGGCATGGTTCGGCTCGGCTACGTTCGCTTGGGTCCCCGGCAGCGGTGCCGGGGCGGGACAGGAGAACGAGATGCTCGACCCGGCCGACTACGAGGCCGCATTCCAGATCATCAGCACCGCGGGGGCAGCGAAATCCGAGTCGATGCTGGCGATCCGTGCTGCCCGCGAGGGAGATCAGACCGCCGCCAAGGAGGCGCTCGCTCGTGCCGATGAGGTGCTGCACGAGGCGCACACGCTGCAGACCGACCTGATCACCGCCGAGGCGCGGGGCCAGTCGGTGCCGGTGAACGTGATCCTGATCCATGCCCAGGATCACCTCACCGGGGCGATCCTGATCCGCGACCTCGCCGAGGAGTTCGTGCACCTGTACGCGGCCGTCCGGCCCGCGGTGGGAGCGACCGAATGATCCGCCGGTTCCCGGACGGCTTCCTGTGGGGTGCGTCCTGCTCGGCGCACCAGACGGAGGGCGCCTGGGACGCCGACGGCAAGGGCCTCTCGGTGCAGGACACCCGGCCGCGTGACAACCACGACATCTGCGACTTCGCCGTCGCCGTCGACCACTACCACCGCTACCGCGAGGACATCGCACTGCTCGCCGAGATGGGTGCCAAGGTCTTCCGGTTCTCGATCGCCTGGACGCGGATCCTGCCCGAGGGCACCGGTGCGGTGAACGAGGCCGGACTGGCCCACTACGACGACGTGATCAACGCCTGCCTCGAGCACGGCGTCGAACCGATGATCACGCTCTACCACTTCGACCTGCCGCAGGCCCTGGAGGACCGTGGCGGCTGGGACTCGCGCGAAACCGTCGATGCGTTCGAGAATTACGCCCGGATCGTCTTCGAACGCTACGGCGACCGGGTGAATCGCTGGCTGACCATCAACGAGCCCAACATCATGCTGCTGGTCGACAAGAAGATTCTCGGCCGGGCGATCCCGCTGGAGCGGAAGTACCAGCAGTTCCATCACCTGATGATCGCCGAGAAGCTGGCCATCAAGGCTTGTCACGAGCTCGTCCCGGGCGGCCAGATCGGCCCCGTCCCGAACATCTCGATCGTCTACCCGGCCAGCGCCAAGCCCAAGGACTACCGCGCCTCGCTGTACTTCAACGCGATCCGGCAGTGGGCCTACCTGGACTTCTCCTGCAAGGGCGTCT
>JBDHZN010000024.1:0-23476 GCA_039811845.1 Micropruina sp.
TGCCAGACCAGATGCCCGGTGGGGGCATCCACGCCGTGCCGCACCGCCGCCCCGGCGGCCAGGTTGGCGATCCGGGTCCACGACGCGCCATCGCCGGCGAGTGCCAGCAGCCGGGCCCGGACGTCTTCGCTGCGCTTGGTGTCGTGGGTGGATAGCGTCGTCATACCCAGCGGCCAGCGGTCGGCCTGATGCGCGGCCCAGGCGTGCAGCGCCTCCACCCCGGGATGCTCGCCGTGGGCCGGGTCGCCACCCACCTCGTTCAGCGCGACCAGCCGATGCCAGCGGTAGAAGGCGGTGTCTTCGATGCCCTTCGCCATCACCGGCCCGGTGGTCTGCTGGAACCGGACGCACAGGTCACGGGCGGCGTCGGTGTCACCGGGCGCGGTTTCGGGTCGTTCCAGCACGCCGGCCAGGGCGACCGCGACCTCGGCCAGGTCGGGACGGTCGGCCCGTACCCGTTCCAAGGCCTGGTGCAGCGGTGCGACCAGAGCAGGATCAGCGGGCGTGCCCGGGGTGACGTAGGCGCGATAGACGTGCAACTGGACCAGCAACTCCGACAGCGCGGCCCGCAGCCGGGCCGGGTCGGTGCCGGGCAGTGCGGCGACCGCCGCCCGCTGCAGGCGGTTCAGCTCGGGCTGCAGCAGCTGGGCCAGCACCTGCCGCTTACAGCCCTCGACACAGGCAGCCAGCACCGGCTCGCCCCCGGTGGCCGCCCAGGTGGTGCTGACAGCGTCGACCCCGGAAGGATCGACCAGGGCGGCGTCGATCACCGCGGCCGCGTCATAGCCGGTGGTGCCGTGACAGGCCCAGTCGGGCAGCCGCTCGTCGCCCTCCAGGATCTTCTCCACCCAGATCGGCGTCCCCGGACGGCAGGCGGCCGCCAGAGCGGCCAGGTAGCCCTCCGGGTCGGCCAGGCCATCGGGATGGTCGATCCGGAAACCGTCGATCAGGCCGGCATGGTGCAGTTCCAGCAGCAGTTCATGGGTGGCGTCGAACACGTCCGGCTCTTCCACCCGGACGGCGACCAGCTGGTCGACCTCGAAGAACCGCCGGTAGTTGAGCACCTCGGCCGCCTCGGTGTGCGAGGCGAGCAGCCAATGCTGACCGGCCAGCAGTTCGGCCAGGTCGGACGTCGCGGGCCCGTCCGGGCGCAGCGGCAGCACGTGCTCGTAGTAGCGCAGCACCCGCTCGCCAGATGCGGGGCCCTCGTCTTCGCGCCCGGTATCGAGCTGCAACTCGGACAGGGTGTCGGCGAGCGGGCCGCCGAGGATCGGCAGCCCGAAACGGCCACCGAGATGCTCCCAGTCGACATCGAACCAGTGCGCGAACGTAGACTCGCGGCCGTGCCGTAGGACATCCCACAGCGGTGCGTTGCGCCACTGGCCGGCGACCAGCGCCATGTGGTTGGGCACCACGTCGACCACAATGCCCAGCCCGTTCGCGCGGCAGTTGGCGGCGAGGCGCTCGAATGCCTCCCGGCCGCCGAGTTCGGGGTTGATCGCGGTGTGGTCGAGGACGTCGTAGCCGTGCTGCGACCCGGGCACGGCGGTCAGGATCGGTGCCAGGTAGAGGTGACTGACGCCCAGCGCGGCCAGCTGGGGCACGGCTGCCGCCGCGTCGTCGAGAGTGAAGCCGCGGTGCAACTGCAGGCGGTAAGTGGCCGTGAACGGCGTGGCGAGGGGCTCCATCCCGCCGATTCTCGCAGAACCCTCCGACAGAAGGAGTAGCTCGGAGCGCCACGCCGAGCTTGCCCGATCCCCGGCGACGGCGGGAAGGGTGCGCCTAGACTCACCGAGACGACCGCAGCCGTACCGCACGGGCCGACCCGTGCGAGTCGGCGTCCGATCGGGTGCTGGCAGGTCGCGGCCGACTCGACGGAGGGGCGACAGATGCAACGACGCAGGCCGATGACGGGCAGGGCGTGGACAGCCGGCCTGGCTGCACTGCTGATGGCGGGCTGCTCGGCCGCACCCGGGGCGTCCGGACCCGCCGAGACTCCGACCGGTCCCGGCACGGCCAGCTCAGCCGCGCCGAGCGCGTCAGCGAGCGGCAGCCCGACCAGCCCCGAGCCGAGCAACCCCACGAAGCCGGGGCGTCCGGCCAGCAACGTGCCGATGACCAAACTCAAACCCGGTGAGAAGCCGCCGCAGTTCGTGATCTTCTCCTTCGACGGCGCCGGCAGCCACACTCGATGGCAGCAGTTCCGGGCAGCGGCGAAGCCGACCGGTTCCCGCTTCGTCGGTTTCCTCTCCGGCATCTATCTGCTGACCAACCAGAACCGGACGAAATATGTCGGCCCGGGTCATGCCCCCGGCAAGGCCTCGATCGGTTTCGGCGGCAGCAAGGCCGACGTGGTCACCCTGATCAAAGACCTGAATCACGCGGTCGCGGCCGGCGACGAGATCGGCACGCACTACAACGGTCATTTCTGTTCCGGTTCGGGGCATGCCGGCAACAGTTGGTCGACCGCGGACTGGAAATCGGAACTCGGCCAATTCATGAAGTTCCTCACCGACTACAAGAAGCTCAACGGCTGGGGCGACGAAGTGCCCGACCTCAACGTGACGCCGAAGGACATCAAGGGCGGTCGCACGCCCTGCCTGGAAGGAAAGATCGCGGCCATGGCGCCGGCTTGGAAGAAATACGGCATGACCTACGACTCCTCGCTCAGCCTCAGCGGCGGAATCAGCTGGCCGGTCAAGGTGCGCGGCATCTGGGAGTTCCAGATGCCCTACGTCTATTCGCCCGGGTTCAAGCGCAGCGTGATGGCGATGGACTACAACATGTGGGTCACGTTCAACGGTGGCAAGAACCAGCCCGGCCGGGCCCCGGAATTGCGGCAGAAGGTGCGCAAGACCTACGACTACATGTATCAGCAGGCCTATCGGGGCAATCGGGCGCCGGTGCTGATCGCGAACCATTTCAACAGCTGGAACGGCAACGCTTTCAATCCCGCGGCGATGGATTTCATGAAGAGCACCTGTGGCAAGCCGGACACCTACTGCACCACCTATTCCGACGTCATCGCCTGGATGCAATTGCAGGATCCGGCGGTGCTCAAGTCGTTGCAGGCCAAGAAGCCGGTGGCCACCGGAGGATCCTGAGCCGGACGCCGGCCGGCGCACCGCGGCCGTCCCCCTACCCTTGACCGGTGAGTTTTCTGCTCGGAGCCGAGGCGCTGCACCTGGAGTATCCGACCCGGGTCGTGTTCGACTCGGTGACGCTGGGCGTCAACGAGGGCGACCGGATCGGCGTCGTCGGTCGCAACGGCGACGGCAAATCGAGTCTGATCGGAATGCTCGGCGGGCGGATCGAGCCGACGGCGGGGCGGGTGACGAAGCGCGGCGGCGTCCGGATCGGAGTGCTGTCGCAGAGCGACGACCTCGACCCGGCGTCCACCGTGGGTCACTCGATCGTCGGGGACCGGCCTGAGCATGAATGGGCAGGCGACGCCAAGGTGCGCGACGTGATCGGCGGGCTGGTGGCCGACGTGCCGTGGGACGCGACGATCTCGTCGCTCAGCGGCGGGCAGCGCCGCCGGGTCGCCCTGGCCGTGCTGCTGATCGGCGAGTGGGACGTGGTCGCGCTGGACGAGCCGACGAACCACCTGGACGTCGAGGGCATCGCCTGGCTGGCCGAGCACGTCAAGAGCCGCTGGGGCAGGAACGCCGGCGCGCTGCTGGTGATCACCCACGACCGCTGGTTCCTCGACGAGGTCTGCACCGCGACCTGGGAGGTGCACGACGGCATCGTGGAGCCGTTCGAGGGCGGCTACGCGGCCTACGTGCTGCAACGGGTCGAGCGGGACCGGATGGCGGCGGCGTCCGAGGCGAAGCGGCAGAACCTGATGCGCAAGGAGCTGGCCTGGCTGCGCCGCGGAGCCCCGGCCCGCACGTCCAAGCCGAAGTTCCGCATCGACGCCGCCAACCAGCTCATCGAGGACGTGCCGCCGATTCGGAACCCCATCGAGTTGCAGCGCCTGGCGGTGGCGCGGCTCGGCAAGGAGGTCGTGGACCTCGAAGACGCCGGTGTGCGTTTCGGCGACCGAGAGGTGCTGCGGGACGTGACGTGGCGGATCGCGCCGGGCGAGCGGACCGGCATCCTCGGTGCGAATGGTGCTGGGAAGTCGACCCTGCTCGCTCTCATTGCCGGAACGCTGGAACCGTCGAGCGGACGGGTCAAGCGCGGCAAGACCGTGCAGATCGGGATGCTCGACCAGCAGTTCTCGCAACTGGCCGACATCGGCGCGGACCGTGTGCGCGAGGTGCTCGCCCGCACCAAGACGACGTTCACGATCGACGGGAAGGACCACACCCCGGCGCAGCTCCTCGAACGCCTCGGCTTCGCCCGTGAACATCTCTCCGCTCGCGTCGCCGAACTCTCCGGTGGCCAGAAAAAGCGACTTCAACTCCTGCTGCTCCTGCTGAGTGAACCTAATCTCATCGTCCTCGACGAGCCTGCGAACGACGCCGATTCCGACCTCCTCACCGCGATGGAGGATCTGTTCGACTCTTGGCCGGGAACACTCATCCTCGTCTCGCACGACCGGTATCTCCTGGAACGGGCCACCGATCAGCAGTACGCGATCTTGGACGGCCGGCTCCGGCATGTGCCTGGCGGTGTTGACGAGTACCTTCGGCTTCGCATCGCACAGGGCGCAGGGCCGACGACGGACAGTCCCGGCAATCGGGTTACGACGGTGGCGGAGCCTCCGGCGGGCTCGCTCAGCGGGGCCGACCGGCGGGCCGCGCAGAAGGAGATATCCGCGATCGAGCGGCGTCTGGAGAAGCTCGGCTTCAGTATCAAGAAAGTGCATACCGAGATGGCGGGCCACGACCACAGCGACTACGAGGGGCTGCAACTGCACACGGATCGACTGCGCGAGTTCGAAACCGAGGTTGAGCAACTCGAAGGACGCTGGCTGGAGCTCTCCGAAGAACTCGGTTGAGCTTGTCGACGCCTGCGGGTTGCAGAGAGGGTTTCGACAAGCTCAACCCGCAGCCGTCGACAAGCTCGACCAACGATGATCAGCAGCTACTGACCGAGCAGCGCGAGTGGGACGACGGCGATGCCGTCCTGCCGACGGTAGGCGTGGGTGCCGGCGTTGATGACGACGAGGTCGACCACCTCGTCCGGGAGTTGTTCGCGGAGCCAGCGGAGATGGCGGACGTCGGAGTCGGCGACGTCGGCGGCGAGTTTGATCTCGATCCCGAGAACCTGGCCGTCGCGCCCTTCCACGATGAGGTCGACCTCATGGTTGCCGTTGCGGGTCCTCACATGCCCGACGTCCGCCCGCGCGGCCTGTGCGGCGACGCGGACGGAGAGGGTTGCCAGTGACTCGAAGAGGGGGCCCGCCATGAATGCGCCCGCCCGAGACTGGAGTGATCGTGCCGAGAGGTTGAGCAGTCGGGCCGCCAGTGCGGGGTCTGCAAGCTGGTGCTTGGGGGCGACTTGAAGTCGAGAGATCGGACTCCGGCTCGGGCTCCAACCGGGCACAGGATCGAGAAGCCACAGTTGGGTCAAGTGGTCGCGGTAGGCGATGGTCGTGGTCTTGGCCGGTTGGGATCCGTCGCCTGCCGTGGTGGTGTCGAGCAGCCGGGAGTACGCCATTGTGGTCGAAGATGCGGCCGCGTAGGCCGCGAGCCATCTCCGCAGGGTTTCGGGTCGCCTGACCGAGACCCCTAGATCGGACAGGTCCCGGTCGATGATCCGGTGGACGTAGGAGTTCAGCAGTTCGACGCGAAGCAGCTCCGGCTGAGGGAAGATGCCGGGAAAGCCGCTTTCTTCGATGGCGACGAAGTAGTCGGCGGCACGCATGGCCGTCGAGCCTTCGACTCGGGCTGAAGGTCCGTCGAGTAGCGATCGCAGGCTGACCGTGGGTTCGGTGACGCCCCGTTCGTACAGGGCCAGCGGGCGCATGCGCAGGGAGAGGATCCTTCCAGCCCCGCTATGGGTATCGCTCTCGAGTGAAGGTGTTGCGCTGCCGGTGAGGATGAACCGACCTGGAGGGGCGCTGCGATCGACCTCGCGTCGAACGACATCCCAGATCTGAGGGAATCGTTGCCACTCGTCGATGAGCAGCGTGCCCTCGGGTGCGCCGTCGAACGTGGGATCGGCGGCGAGGCGCGCGAGATCGATGGGTTGGTCGAGGAACCATGACGTGGTCGCGCGTCGTTCGGCGGTAGCCGTCTTTCCGACGCCCTTGGGACCGTCGAGCGCGAGGGCAGGAGCGAGCGGCAGTAGCTCGTTCAGTTCGGTATCGATGGTTCGGACCAGGTAGGACACCTTTCTACGCTACCTTTAGCACGTATTCTACGCTACCTTTAGCCTTAATCTTGGACTACCTCTAGCCCTTCTGGCGGCCACTGGCTCACGCCAAGAGCAACCCGACCAGCACTAGCTCATGTCCAACCCACCATTCGCTTGTCTATGTTCCGCTTCTCGGCTGTCCTTGCCAGGCTGTCGAGGCGGGTGGCGTCGTGCTCGTCGGCGGGACCGGCGACGAGTGGGACGGGCTTGGAGCCGCGGTAGGCGGCTCGGCCGGGGGCAGGGTTGTCGATGAGGTCGATGAGGGGGCGCACGGCGTCGGCGGGCTGCTGGCCCAGCAGCGGCGCCAGGATCGTGGCGGCGAGCTTCATGCCGATGCCGACATCGCCGGCGAAACTGGAACGGACCAAGCGGGCCGGCCCCCAGGTCGCGTAGCTGAGGTCGGGGTTGGTTCGCGTGGCCGGGATGCCGAGCAGTTCGTTGGCTCGCCGCTGCTGCGCGTTGGACTTGCCGAACGTGAATCCCCGCGTCAGTTCGGGATCGTCGAAGTCGATCGCGTCGGCGTTGGCTCCCGGCACGGACGTGTTGACCACGATCGGGCGATCGGACGCTCGGAGCTGTTCGGCGAGCCCGGTGACCAGGATGTACTTGGAGAGGAAGAACAGCGCCCAGGACGCCTCGTGTCCTTCGGTGGTCATGTGGCGGCGAGTGCGGATGAACGAGGCGGCCAGCACCAGGGCATCGATCTGCTCGAAGCGGGCGGTCAGGTGCGCGACGACCCGGCGGCTGTCGGCGAGAAGCGACAGGTCTGCGGCGATGAACTCCGCCCGCTCGGCAGTGGAGGGGTCGCCGGCCGCGGAGCACAGCGCGTCGAACTTCGCGCGACTACGGCCGATGACGACCACACGGTCTCCTGCTGTCAGGAAGTGGCGTGCCAGCGCCGCTCCCATCCCGTCCGTGCCTCCAGTGACTACGACCGTCCTCATGTCCACTCCCCATACCGGAACTGACGTTCCGTTTCACTCTAGCAGCTAAACGGAACACGGGTTCCGTCTTATATCATCGGTCTATGGTCGGGGAGCGCAGACAGCGACGCGACGCGGTCGCCAACCGCGCCCGCATCGTCGAGGCCGCCGCACAGGTCTTGCGCGAGGAGGGAATGGGCGCGGACATGCGCCGGATCGCGGCAGCATCCGGCGTCGGCATCGGCACCCTCTACCGGCACTTCCCCACACGAGACGACCTCGTGCAGGCAGTGACCGGCACTGACCTCGCCGCCCTCGCCGACGCTGGTCTCCCCGCGGACAGGACCGCGGCTGACGCTCTGCGCGAGTTCTTCACCGTCGCTATCGCCCAACTCGCCGACAACAAGGCGATGGTCGATGTCCTCACCGCCGGCTCACCCGCCGACGGGGACGTGCAACGATGCATGGCTCACCTCACCCGAGTCGGCCAGGATGCCGTCGATCGCGCACGCGACGATCGAACCCTCGCCGCCGATGTCACCGCCAGCGACATCGCCTACCAACTGGTGGGCCTGGCCCGCGTCGCGCAACTTCTTCCCGACTCGAGCCCAAGCACAGTCACCCGGCAGGTGGAACTCGCTCTCCGCGGCCTCCTCGCAGCCCACCCCGGCGTGCCGTCCAGACCGGCCACGACGTGGCCTCGCAGGCTGTGTCTCCACGTTCCGCCTTCATCGAATCGTCTGCCCGGCGCGGGTCAACAAAACGGTCAAGCCCCGGAGGCCGGTAACGTCATCGATCGCGGCCATGCCGCGACGTCAGGCCGTGTTGCTGGCCTCGAGTCGCCAGCCCAGGGTGCTGGTGCGTTCGAGCCAGAACGCGGCGTAGCGGCCGCCGAGGCTGAGGAGTTCGTCGTGGGTGCCGGTCTCGGCGATGTGGCCGTGGTCGTCGAGGACGATGATCTGGTCGGCGTTCACCACGGTGGAGAGCTTGTGGGCGATGACGACGAGGGTGGCGTGTTCGCGGAGTGCCTCGAGGGAGCGTTGCACGAACCGCTCGTTCTCGGGGTCGAGCGCGGCGGTGGCCTCGTCCAGTAGCACGACCGGGGCGCGCTTGAGGATGGCGCGGGCGACGGAGACGCGCTGGCGCTCGCCGCCGGAGAGGGCGGAGCCTGCCTCGCCGACGCGGGTGTCCCAGCCGTCGGGGAGCCGTTCGGCGATCTCTGTGACGCCGGCCAGGCGGGCGGCCTCGTCGATCTCGTCCTCGGTGGCGTCGGGGCGGCCCAGGCGGATGTTCTCGCGCAGGGTGTCGTCGAAGAGGTAGACGTCCTGGAACACCAGCGCCAGCTGCGCCATGAGGTCCTCGGTGGTCTGGTCGCGGACGTCGATGCCGCCCACCCGCACTGTGCCGGCGTCGGCGTCGTAGAACCGGGCGATCAGCCGCGTGATCGTCGTCTTGCCGGAACCGGACGGGCCGACCAGGGCCGTGATCGAATGCGGAGGGATGATGAAGGAGATGTCCTCGAGCACCGGGCTGTCCGCTTCGTAGCCGAAGTGGACGTGTTCGAACTGCACCTGCCCCGGCAGCGTCGCGCTGGTGGGCTGGTCGGGCTCCGGCAACGGTCGGGTGTCCATGATGTCCTGGATGCGGGCGAGTTCACCGCGAATCTGGCGGATGGACCCGCCGAACTCGCCGATCTCGGACAGCGGCTGCACGAAGCGGGAAGCGACACCGAGCAGGGCGAGCAGGTCGATCCCGGACAGCGTGCCGCCGAGGGCGAGGGCGGCGGCGAGGACGACGAACGCGGTGAAGACGAGCTGGATGACGATGCCGTTCAGCGCGATGCCGAGGACGGACTCGATCATCGTGCGGCGGGCGACCTTCTGCTGCGTGGCGATCGCCTCGGCCAGCGGCGCATAGCCGTCGCCGGTGGTGCGGCCGAAGGCGCGCAGCACGCTCTGGCAGCGGGCGAACTCGATGACCCGGTCGCTGGATTCGACCGCGGCGGCGTGCATGGCCTTCTCGCTACGGGCGACGAGCCGCGCCGCGATCCGGGCGGCGAGGGCGATCAGCGGGGCGGCGAGAATCAGGGCGAGCCCGAGGCGCCAGTCGAAGAAGAGCATCGACACGGTGACCGCGGTGGGGGCGGCGATGCCGACGACGACCGGGGTCATCAGGTGCGCGGCGGCGGATCCGGCGGCCAGCGTCCCCTTGGAGGCGATCTGTGCGACTGAGCCGGTCTTGCCGGCGAACCAGCCGATCGGCAGGGTGACCAGGTGGTCGCCGATGTTGAGGTGCATGGTGAGCAGCACTGTGATGGCGACGCGGAAGCCGCGCATCGCCTGCACATAGTGCGCGATGCCGCACAGCAGCACTGCGGCGGCGAGCACGGCGAGCCACGTCCAGGTGCCGGTCCGGTCGCCGGCGGCCAGCGCGCGGGCAACGGGGACGAGCAGGCTGACGGCGAAGCCCTGCAGGATGCCGTAGATGGTGGCCCAGACGAGGAACCGGGTGTAGTCGCCTTGGTGCTCGGGGCCGAGCACGGCGCGCAACTGGCGGATCATCGCCGCTCTCCTTCCGTCGCCGGGGCGGCGTGGTCGCCCTGGTAAGCGGCCCACATCCGCGCGTAGACGCCGCGACGGTCGAGGAGTTCGGGGTGGGTGCCGGTCTCTGCTACGCGGCCGTGGTCAAGGACGACGATCTGGTCGGCGGAGACGATGGAGGCGAGCCGGTGTGCGATCACCAAGAGGGTGCGGCCGCCGACCAGGTGAGCCAGGGCGGTCTGGATCTGCGCCTCGGACTCGGGGTCGGCGAAGGCGGTCGCCTCGTCGAGGATGAGGATCGGCGGGTCGGCCAGCAGTGCCCGCGCGATCGACACCCGCTGCGCCTCCCCGCCGGACAGCAGCGCGTCCTGGCCGACCACCGAGTCGTAGCCGCGCGGCAGGGCGAGAATGCGCTCGACCTGCGCGAGCCGGGCCGCCTCCCGAACCTGCTCGACGGTCGCGTCGGGGCGGGCGAGGCGGATGTTGTCGGCCACGGTCGCCTGCAGCAGCTGCACGTCCTGCAATACGAACCCGACCCGCCGATACAGCTCCGTCGTGGCGATCCGCCGCACGTCTACGGCGCCGATCCGCACGCTGCCGGTGTCGACATCTTGGAAGCGGGCGACCAGGGTCGCCAGGGTGGACTTGCCCGAGCCGGAGGGGCCGACCAGGGCGGTGACGCTGCCGACCGGCAGGGTCAGGGTGATGTCGTCGAGGACACGGTTCTCGCCGTCGTAGCTGAATCCGACGCCGTCCAGCCGCACCACGGACGATTCCGGGACGAGCGGCTGCTCCGGCTCGGGCAGGACCGGTGTGGCGAGCAGGTCGGTGATGCGCTTCGCGGCGGCGGCAGCCTCGCGGCGGGATTGCATGCTGAAGCTGACCGTCATGATCGCCGCCGGCAGCGTCATCGCCACCAGCGCCGCCGTGATCAGGTCGACCACGCTCACCCAGCCGGAGGCGACGAACCAGGTGCCGACGGTGAGGTTGACCAGCAGGACGAACGGGGCCGAGATCGGGATGGTCGCCAGCGCGTCGGTGCGCAGCATTGGCTGTACCCAGGCGCCGTACGCGTCGCCGAACCCGATCGCGGCCTTCCGGTACGCCTCGTGGGCGCGACCGGCCTGTCCGAAGGTCTTGACGACCGAGATCCCGGAGACGAACTCGACGATCGTCGCGCTGATCCGGGCGATGCCCTGGTTCATCTCGGCCATCTTCGCGGTCATGTCCTTGGCCATCGTCGCGTAGGCGATCAGATAGGCCGGGATCGTCGCGACGCCCAGCACGGCCAGCCGCCAGTCGAGGGCAAACAGGTAGGCGAGCCCGGCCAGCGGCACGGTGATCGCCGCGGTCGTCTCCACCGCCCCGTGGGCGACGAGATAGTGGACGTCGCTGATGTCGTTCTGCGTGGCCTTGCGCACCAGCCCGGAGGAGTTCTGGGTGAACCAGCCCAGCGGCACCCGGCCCAGTCGTCGCACGATGCGGGTGCGGATGATGCCCTGCATCCGGGCGTCGGCGAAGTGCGTCACCGCCAGCGCCGTCCCGCCCAGCACGGTGCGAGCCAGCAGCGCGACCACGACCGCGCCGGCGATCCACCACACGCGGGCCTGGTCGACCTCGCCGCCGGACAAGAACACCTTGCCCAGTTCGGCGATCGCCACATACGGCGCGATCGTCGCGATTGAGCCGAACACCTGCAGCACCACCCCGATGGCGATGGAGGCACGGGCCGGGGCAAGCAGGTCGTTCAGCGCCTGTGAGGAGGCTCGGGTCTCGGCTTTCGCAGCTACGCGCGTCGGAGGTTCGGTTGTCACCGGGCTCTCACTCACCGCAGTCATCGTCCCTTCCCACGCCTATCAGCAGCTGAAAGTAAGGGTAGCCTTACTTCCTCTTCGTGACAGAGGTTCTCAACTGGAGACACCTGCTACGGCCTGCGAGAAGGCTCGCGGCGCACAGCCGCTGGATCGAGGCTTAGTGCTGCAGAACGGCGAGGGCGATGCGGTCGATGATCCAGAGGGCGACGCCGACGGCGGCGGGGAGGCCGAACCCGATGAGGAACAGCCCGCCCCCGATGCCCGCGAACAGCACGGTCTCGATGCCGAGTGCGGCCGGCCCGGGCAGCGGGATGGCTGCTTTCGGGGAGAGGAACAGACCCCACACTGTGGCGACGAGGGCAACTGCGAGAATTGCCGCGAGCCATCGCCACCATCCGGGGACCAGGTTCCAGGCGAGTACGGCGACCCCGGCGAGCAGGGCGAGTTCGAGCAGGAACCGCGCGGTGAGCGCGATCGTCAGGACGACGGACGCGCCGTCGAGCGGCCCGGCGTCGCTCATCGCGACCACCCGCTGAGCACGCTGTCGAGGGACGCGACGATGCGGGTGAAGGTGGCGTCGAGACTGCGCGACTGTTTGAAGCCGTCGTGCTGTTCCAGCGCGACGAAGCCGTGCAGGGTGCTGCGGATCAGGCGGATCGCATCGGTCAGATCATCGCCGTCGAGCCGGTAGGCCCGCAGTGCCGACGCGATCACCGCGATCAACTCCTGGGCGGCGGCCTGCCCCTCGGCGTCGTCGGGGTCCGGGGCGACCTGCAGCGCCGCGTACCGGCCGGGGTGCCGAGCGGCCCAGGCCCGCAGGGTGTGGGCGAGCGCGGCCAGGGCATCGGCTCCGGAGAGTCCGGCGCACGCGGTCGACAGGGCCGCCGCGACCTCGCGCGCAGCCTGCTGGCCGAGCGCCCCCCGCAGGTCGCCGAGGTCGGCGACGTGCCGGTAGACGCCGGGCGGGGCGATCCCGAGCGAGCGACCGAGCTTGGTGATGGTCAGCTCGTCCAGGCCGATGTCGTCGGACAGGGCGGCGGCGCGGTCGACCACCGCGCTCCGGGTCAGCCGCTCAGCCATCCGAGGCCTCCCGGCCGTCCGATCCTTCGAGGAACGGCAGTATCACGTCCACCGTCGCCGCAGGCTGCTCGGCCATCGGGTAATGGCCCGCACCAGGGAGCATCCGGTACTCGCCGTGCAGGGCGCCGGCGACCCACGCGGCCTCGGCCTCCGGGTCGGGGAAGTCGCGATCCTGGCCGCCCATCACCACCAGCGTCGCCGCGGTCACCTCCGGCAGCGCGGCCTCAGCCGGTGCATGCGAAGTGCGCGCCGTGGCCTGGAACGCCGACCACCGGCCGGGACGCCGCAGCAGCGCGAGGGCCCGATCCACGTGTTCCCGATGGTCGGTGGGCGCCTGCTGCCCGAACAGCGACCGGTAGTAGCCGCTCCACACCGCCGGTCCCCAGGGGCGAGCGAGCAGTACTCGCATCAGCAACCGGGCCGCCGCCGATCCGTGGTCGCGGACGAAGGGGCCGATCAGCACCAGCCGCGTCACCGCCTCGGGGTGCTGCGCCGCTGCCAGCACCCCGGCTGCGGCTCCCATCGAGTTCCCCACCACCGTCGCCGGACCGCCGAGCGCAGCGATCACCGCGAGTACATCGCCCGCTGCCGCCGGATCGTCGTAGGTGCCGAAGCCGGTCGAGCTGTCGCCGTGGCCGCGCAGGTCCATCACCGCCACCCGATACCCGGCCTTCACCAGGCCTGGCGCGAGATGACGGAACGACGCCCGTGACTCGCCCATCCCCGGCACGCACACCACCAGAGGCCCTTCGCCGTCCGTCTCCACAGCAACGGTCCCGCCGGGCCGTTCCACCTCGATCATGACCATGTTATGAAGCATAACATTAAGATACGAATAGTAACTACCCTTGAGGCTGTCCGCCGGGTCGGGAGTTATCCACAAATTTCGCCGGCCCTCTGCCTCGGGTCGGTTCCCGTCAGTTGAATGGGTGTCATGGGTGAGAGGGGCGATTACCATGACTGCAATGACGACCGAGGCGCGCAGCTTCTTGCCCCATGGGCGAGAGTTGACGCGCGCCGATCTCGATCGGCTACCCGATGACGGGCATCGCTACGAACTCATCGACGGAGTGCTGGTTGTGACGCCGGCGCCCAGAGTCTCCCATCAGACGATTGCGGGAAACCTGTACCTGCTGCTGCGCGCTGCGGCTTCGGGGGGACTGGTGGTGTTGTTTGCTCCCGTTGACGTCGTGCTGGCTGAAAACACCGTCCTGCAGCCCGACCTCGTGGTGGCGCCGAAGGATGCCTTCACCGAGAAGGATCTTCCGGTGGCGCCGCTGCTGGCGGTCGAGGTGCTGTCGCCGTCAACGCGCGGCATCGATCTGCTGCTGAAGAAGGAACGGCTCGAGCGTGCGGGTTGCCAGTACTACTGGGTCGTCGATCCAGAACCGCCTTCGGTCACCGCGTGGCGGTTGGTCGGTGGCGCCTACCAACAGGTTGCTCACGTGGTAGGTGCGGAGCTTTTCGAGGTCGACGCGCCATTCGCCGTGAGCTTCGCGCCGGCCTCCCTCGTCGGCTGAGTAGTCGTTCCTTACCGGGTCCGGCGGAGCAGGATCACGCTGTCGTCCAGGGTCGCCTGCGTGCCGTCGGGGGCGGTGGCGGGACGGGTGCGGACCTCGGCCAGTTCCGTCGTCCACTCGGCGGGGTCGAATGCGAGCGCCTCGACCTCCTCGGCGGGGGAGAGGAACTCGTGGTGATGGTCGGACGGGAGGTCGGCCCAGGGTGGCGCCGCAGCATGCGAGACCACCAGGAGGTGCCCGCCGGGCCGGACGTAGCCAGCCGCCTTGCGTAGCGCCGAGGTCCGGTCGAAGGCGACCGGTGAGTGCAGAAAGCTGGCTGTGACCAAGTCATACGTGTCGTTGGTCGACCAGTCGGCGAGGTCGGCCGCGACGAAACGGACGGAGTCCGGCGCCAGCCCAGCCTTCGTGGCGGCCTCGGTGGCCCGCCCGACGGCGGTCGGTGAGATGTCGACGCCGGTCACTTGCCAGCCCTGCTGGGCCAGCCAGATCGCGTCCGCGCCCTCGCCACAGCCGAACTCCAGCGCGGCGCCGGCGTCCAGGGTGGAGACCACCGCGGCGAAGCTGTGGTTGACCCGTCCCGACCAGACCGCGTCCGAGCCGGCGTAGCGCTCTTCCCAGAAGTCGACCGGGGCGACCTCGGGCCAGTCGCTGTGGACGGCGGCATCGAAGTCCCAGCCGGCCAGCGCACCGTTCAGCGCCGCGCCGGCCATCGTGCCGGCACCGATCGACATCGGCACGTTCGCCATCGGACTGGCCACGTTGCCGGCCGCCCAGATCCGCTCGTTGCTGGTCTTCCCAGCAGGGTCGACGGCCAGGAAGCTGCCGAACGGGGTCTCGGTGCGGGCCAGTTCGAGGTGCGCCAGGAAGTCCTCGTGGGTGCGCGGACGTCCGGCGGTGAACAGTGCGTCGATGGGGTGGCTGCCGCCGTCCGCGGTGTGCACGGCCTCGATGACCTCGCCGTCGCCGGCGATCTCGGTGACCGCCGCGTCAACCAGCCGGACGCCGCGGGCGCGCAACCGGTGCCGGGTCGCGTCGGGCACCTCGATGCCGGCGGTGAACACTGTCACCCGGTCGCTCAGCTGCCGCAGCAGTTCCGCCTGGTGAATCGCCAGCGGCGAGGTGAGCAGCACGCCGAGCCGACGATCGCGGACCTCCCAGCCGTGGCAGTAGGGGCAGTGCAGGACAGTGGTTCCCCAGCGCTGTGCCAGCCCGGGAATCGGCGGCAGTTCGTCGGTGAGGCCGGTGGCGACCAGGACCGCGCGCGCCTCATGCGTCGTGCCGTCGGTCGCCTCGACCCGGACGCCGCGCCCGCCGAGGTCCACCCGCGCCGCCGAGCCCTCGATCACCCGGACGCCGTACTCGGCCACCTCGGCGCGGCCACGGGCCAGCAGGTCGGCCGGATCGACACCCTCGTTGCCGAGCACGCCGTGCATATGCGTCGCGAACCGGTTGCGTGGGCTGCCGGCGTCGATCATCAGCACCCGGCGCCGCGACCGGCCCAGCATCAAAGCGGCGGCCAGCCCGGCCGGGCCACCACCGATCACTACCACGTCCCACTCGGAATCCGTCATGCCGCCATCGTTGTCCGAGGGTGGCATAGTTGCAAATGAGTTTGCTGAATATGCAAGGAGGAGCGATGGCGGACGTGCTCGACCAGGTGGGCATCCGGCTCCGTGCGGCACGCAAAGCACGCGGTTGGACGCT
The DNA here is from genome assembly GCA_039811845.1 of Micropruina sp. Classification (GTDB taxonomy): domain Bacteria; phylum Actinomycetota; class Actinomycetes; order Propionibacteriales; family Propionibacteriaceae; genus Micropruina. The sequence goes on from JBDHZN010000024.1 coordinate 15,891, forward strand.
GGACGAGCTGGCGGCACGGGCGTCGGTGTCGGCCAGCACGCTGTCCCGGCTGGAATCCGGCAAGCGGCAGGCCACCCTGGAGCTGCTGGTGCCGCTGACCAGGCAGCTCGGCATCCGGGTGGACGACCTGCTGGCCGACGAGGCGCCCGACCCGCGGGTGCGGCGTCCGGCCATCCGCCGCGACGGCATCCTGATCGTCCCGCTGGCTCCCGAAGGATCGCCGATCCACACCTACAAGATCACCTATCCGCCGACGAAACAGTGCGATGAGCTGAAGGTGCACGAGGGCTACGAGTGGCTCTACGTCCTGTCCGGACGCCTCCGGCTGCGGCTCGGTGAGCAGGATCTGGTGTTGACCAGGGGAGACGCTGCCGAATTCGACACCCGCACCCCGCACGCGATGAGCGCCGCCGGTGGCCGTCCCGCCCAGGTGATCAGCATCTTCAACGAGACCGGCATGCGGATGCACACGCACTCCGAGGGCTCCGCAGGAGATCCCGGGGCAAGCCCGGGATGACGCGCACCCTGGTCATCCCGGCGAACGCCGAGATCTTCCGGCAAGGCCCGGGTCTCGACGCTCAGCGCGGCTGCCGTCCGGACCCGCCCAGCGCATCCGCGGCGCGGACCAGGGCCAGATGCGAGAAGGCCTGCGGGAAGTTGCCGACCTGGCGGTTCCCGACCGGGTCGTACTCCTCGGACAGCAGGCTGAGGTCATTGGCGAACGAGCACAGCCGGCCCATCAGCGCTTCGGCGTCCGCGGTGCGTCCGGTGGTGGCGTACTGCTCGACCAGCCAGAACGAGCAGGCCAGGAACGGATGCTCACCGCCGGGTAGTCCGTCCACTCCGGTGTCGGTGCGGTAGCGCAGCACCAGGCCGTCGCGGATCAGAGTCTGTTCGATCCGCTGCACGGTGGCCAGCATGCGCGGGTCGTCGGGTGCGCAGTAGCCCACCTGTGGCAGCAACAGCAGCGACGCGTCCACCTCGTCGGTGCCGTAGTACTGGACGAAGTGGCCGTTCGAGACGCCCTGGCTGTCGATCTCGTCACGGGCCCGCCGCCGCAACTCGCGCCAATGCTCCACCGGACCGGCCAGCCCATGCTGCTCCACCGCCCGGACGGCACGGTCGAAGGTCGCCCACATCATCACCCGCGAATGGGTGAAGTGCCGCGGCTCGCCGCGGATCTCCCAAATGCCGTTGTCGGGCCGCTCGAACTGCTCGGCCGCGTACTGCACCAGATGCTTCTCCAGCGGCCAGGAGAACGCCGACTCGGTCAGTCCAGCCTCGCGCCCGGCGGAGAGCGTGACGATCACCTCGCCGACCACGTCCGCCTGATACTGCAGCGCTGCGCCGTTGCCGATCCGGACCGGACGCGAACCCGCGTAGCCGTCCAACTGCGGCAGTTCACGCTCGGGCAGGTTCCGTTCGCCGGCCAGCCCGTACATGATCTGCAGGTCCGCAGGGTCGCCGGCCACCGCGCGCAGCAGCCAGGTGCGCCAATGCTCGGCCAGCTTGACGAAGCCGTGGGCCAGCAGCGCCTCCAGGGTGAGCGCGGCGTCGCGTAGCCAGACGAATCGGTAGTCCCAGTTTCGTACCCCGCCGATGTCCTCGGGCAGTGACGTGGTGGCCGCGGCCGCGATGCCGCCGGTGTCGTGGTTGGTGAGCGCCCGCAGCACCAGTAGCGACCGAACCACCTGGGGCCGATACTCGCCCTCGTGCTCGATCCGGTCGGCCCAGGACTGCCACCAGTGCCGGGTCTCGCTGAGCGCCCGGTCGACGTCCAGCCGCCCGGGGGTGGGACGGAACGACGGGAACCAGGTCAGGATGAGGTCGACCTGCTGCCCGGCAGCGACCCGAACGCTGCCTTGGTGCTGATGTCCTTCGGCGTGCAGCCGGACGCCGCGCAGCACCACCGCGTCCGGGCCGGCCATCGCGATCAGCTCGGGATCGGCCTTGCTGCCGGTCTGCCGCACCCAGGGCAGGGCGCGGGCGTAGTCGAAGCGGAGCCGCAGGTCGACATCGAAGTCGACCGTGCCTGCGACGCCGACCACCCGACGAACCAGGTCGGTCCGGTCGATCGCCGCCTGCTGATCGGGGCCGACCGGCATGAAGTCGCGCACCTCGGCCACGCCGGTCGGTGTTTGCCACCGGGTCACCAGAATGAATGTGTCGTCGTCGTAGCGGCGCTCGGCGCGCGCTCCTGTCTCGGACGGCCGCAGCCGCCAGCTGCCGTCGTCGGTGTCCCCGAGCAGGGCCGCGAACACCGAGGCCGAGTCGAGCCGCGGCAGACAGAGCCACTCCACCTCGCCCTCTCGGGAGACCAGTGCCGCGGTGCGGCAGTTGCTGAGCAATGCGAGGTCTTCGATCGGAGTCGGCACACCCCGATCTTGGCACCGCGTCCAAGCGGCGGGCAGCCGTGGCACTTCAGCTGATGGAAGTTAGCCTACCCTTAGTTATGGGTACCAACTTTGAACTGAGTGAGGACGTGGCGGCGACACGCATCGGCGGCCGGCCGCGCCAGATCGACACCGCCGACATCGTCCGGGCCGGACGCGAGCTGGGTCTGCGCAGGCTGAGCCTGAATGCCGTCGCGGCACGCCTGGACGTCACGGCGACGGCGCTGTACCGCAATGTCGACGGCCGCTGGGGGCTGGAACGGTTGGTGGGTGAGAGCCTGCTGGGCGACCTGGTGCTGGTCGACGATCCGGCGCATGACACGCTGCGGCACCTGTTGTCGTTCGGGCTGCAGCTGCGGGCGTTCATTCTGGACCGTCCCGGGCTCGCCGGCTACCTGCAAACCCTGTTCCCGCGTGGTGAGAGCGGACGCCGGCTGATGGCCGACGAGCTGGCGGCGCTAGGGCGGCGGGGATACGCCGAGGACACCGCCATCGTGGTGAGTTCGGCGGTTGCCTTGATGGCGATCGGCCAGGCGGCGGCCGAAGAGGCGCAGCGCGATCGCGCCGATGGGCTGGAAGGCGAGCGTGCGGACGCGGCCGCTGAACTGCGCGCCGACGAGCGGCTGCGCGCCGGGCACGAAAAGCTTCCGGCCGTCGATGCGGAGGAGTATGCGCGACTGATGCTGACCGCGGCGATCGGCGGCCTGCTCGCCGTCGCGCCACCCGGACGGCCGGCCCGGCAGGTCATTGTGGAGTTGCGAGAGATCGGGGAGGGCGTCTGATGGCCAAGCGAGGATTCCAGGGCGCGGTGATGCGCGGCTTCGGGGCACGCGATCACCAGGCCACGGTGACCGGCACCGAGTTCCTGACCCCGAAGTTCCTGCGGGTGCGGATGGTGTCGCCGACGCTGTTCTCGGACGCGGTGGCGGCGCCGACCGCCTGGCTGCGGTTCTGGTTCCCCGACCCGGACGGCGGCGAGGTCGAGCACCAGCGCGCCTACACGATCAGCGAGGCCGACGAGGCGTCCGGCGTCTTCGCGATCGACGTGGTGCTGCATCAGCCGGCCGGCCCTGCCTCGGTCTGGGCGCTGGCCGCGCGGCCTGGCACGACGACCGGGCTGACCAACCTCGGGTCGTCCAAATTCGAGCTGCCCGACGAGCTCCCGGCCGGCTATCTGCTGATCGGCGACTCGGCGTCCATGCCGGGGATCGCCGGCATTCTGGCCACCGTTCCGGCCGAGGTGCCTATCGAGCTGTACCTGGATGAGCACGACCCGGACGACCGGCTGATCCCGCTGCCCGAGCATCCTCGGCTGCGTACCCACTGGGTGCCGCGGCGCGGTCCGGGTTCGCTGGCGGCCGCGATCGAAGCCCGGGACTGGTCGAACTGGTACGCCTGGGCGGCGCCGGAATCGGCGTCCCTGAAGCAGCTGCGGGTCCGGTTGCGCGACGAGTTCGGCTTCCCGAAATCCGAGATCCATCAGCAGGCGTACTGGATCGAGGGCCGGGCGATGGGCACCTTGCGCGGCCAGGCCAAGCCCGAGCAGCTCGCTGCCGTCCCCGAACCGGAGCCGGTGCCGTCCGAGGCAGAACCCGAGCCGGCCGAGCCGGCCCCGGTGAACCGCGGCAGTTGGCGCGCCCAAGCGGCCGGACGCCTGCTGGCACCGCTGCGCTCCACGCTGATCGTCGGCGGTGTCGTCCGTGGCCTGATCACCCTGGTCGAACTGGCACCGTTCTTCCTGCTCGCCGAACTCGCCCGGCTACTACTCAGCGGCGCCGCACCCGGCCAACTGTGGGCGATCGGGTTCTGGGCGGTCGGCCTGACGGCGGCCGGTGCGCTGCTCTCGTCAGCGCTGCTGCTGTGGCTGCACTGGGTGGACGCCCGATTCGAGCGCGAGCTGCGCGAACGGCTGCTCGGCAAGCTGGCCCGGCTGCCGCTGGGTTGGTTCGATGCCCGGGGTTCGGGTCAGGTCAAACAGCTGATCCAGGACGACACCCTGGCCCTGCACTACCTGGTCACCCACGCGGTGCCGGACGCTGTCGCGGCCGTGGTGGCGCCGGTCGTGGTGCTGGTCTATCTGTTCGCGGTGGACTGGCGGATCGCGCTGCTGCTGTTCCTGCCGGTGCTGGTCTACGTGTTCACCATGGCGGTGATGGTGATCCAGTCCGGCCCGAAGACCTCGCAGGCGCTGCGTTGGGCGGAGCGGATGAACGGCGAGGCGGGCGGCTACATCGAGGGCCAGCCGGTGGTGCGGGTGTTCGGCGGTGCGGCCGCCTCGACCTTCCGGGCGCGGCTGGGCGAGTACATCGGCTTCCTGAACGACTGGCAGCGGCCGTTCATCCGGCAGAAGACGCTGATGGATCTGGCCACCCGACCCACCACGTCGCTGCTGCTGATCGTCGTGCTCGGCACGCTGCTGGTCGCCTCCGGCAGCATGGCGCCGGCGTCGTTGTTGCCGTTCCTGCTGCTCGGGACCACCTTCGGCGCCCGGCTGCTCGGCATCGGCTACGGACTGTCCGGGCTGCGCACCGGCCTGCTGGCCGCCCGCCGCGTCCAGGTGGCCCTGGACGCGGCGGTGCTGGAGACCACCGCCTCGATGTCGCGGCCGGACGCCGCGGCCGGCCGGGTCGAGTTCGACGCCGTCGGGTTCTCCTACCGTCCCGGGGTGCCGGTGCTGCAGGATGTCACGCTCACGCTGGAGCCGGGCACGGTCACCGCGCTGGTCGGGCCGTCCGGGTCGGGCAAATCCACCCTGGCCGCGCTGCTGGCCAGGTTCCACGACGTCGAGACCGGGGCGATCCGGGTCGGCGGCCGCGACGTCCGGGAACTCACCGCCGACGAGCTGTACACCGGGGTCGGCTTCGTCTTCCAGCACGCCGAACTGATCCGCGGCACAGTGCGCGAGAACATCGCACTGGCCCGTCCGGACGCCACCGAGGCCGAGGTGGAACAGGCAGCGCGCGCGGCCCAACTGCACGACCGGATCGTCCGGCTGCCGCACGGCTACGGCACGGTGCTCGGACCGGACGCCGCGCTCTCCGGCGGCGAGCGACAACGGCTGACCATCGCCCGGGCGATCCTGGCCGACACCCCGGTGCTGGTGCTGGACGAGGCCACGGCCTTCGCCGACCCCGAATCGGAGTACCTGGTGCAGCGCGCCCTGGACCGGCTCACCGCCGGCCGTACGGTGCTGGTCATCGCCCACCGGCTGCACACCATCACCGGCGTCGACCGGATCGTCGTCCTCGACCACGGCCGGGTCGCCGAAACCGGCAGCCACGACGAACTGCTCGCCCGCGACGGCCGCTACCGGAAGCTGTGGGACGCCGACGCCACCCGTGTCCTGCTGGGCGCCGGAAGCGAGGAGGCCTCATGATCCGCACCCTGCTCGCCCTGCTGCCCGCAGACAGCCGGGGCCGGGTCGTGAAGCACCTGGTGCTGACCGCGCTCGGCGTCGTGTTGCGCGCCGCCGGTGCGGTGCTGCTGGTGCCGCTGCTCGCCGCCCTGTTCGGTGCCGAACCGGGCCAGGCCTGGCCCTGGGTGGCGGCGCTGGTGCTGGTCACTCTGGCCGGCTGGGTGGTCGACTGGCTGGTGGCCGGGCTGAGCTTCGACCTCGGTTTCGGGCTGCTCGACACTGGGCAGCACGCCGTCGCCGACCGGGTTGCCCAGGTCCGGCTGGGCTGGTTCACCGGTGACAACACCGCCACCACCCGGCAGGCCATCGCCAGCACCGGCCCCGACCTGGTCGGACTGCTGGTCTACATGGTCACCCCGCTGATCAGCGCGGTGCTGCTACCGCTGGCGATCGCGATCGCGGTCACTCCGATCGCCTGGCAACTCGGTGTCGCCGCGCTGGCCGGGGTGCCGGTGCTGCTCGGCGCCTACGCCGCGGCCGGACGTCTCGGCCGCAGCGCCGACCGAGCCGCCGCCGACGCCAACAGTGCGCTCACCGAGCGGATCGTCGAGTTCGCCCGCACCCAGCACGCCTTGCGCGCCGCCCGCCGGGTCGATCCGGAACGCAGCCATGTCGGTGCGGCGCTGGCCGCCCAGCACGGCGCCACCCTGCGCCTGCTGCTGATGCAGATTCCAGGCCAGCTGGTGTTCAGCCTGGCCAGCCAGCTCGCCCTGATCGTGCTCGCCGGTACCACCGTCGCCCTGGCCGGCGCGGGCGCGGTGACGGTTCCCGAGGCGATCGGGCTGATCGTGGTGATCGTCCGCTACCTGGAGCCGTTCACCATCCTCGCCGAACTCAGCGGCGGGGTGGAGACCTCGGCGATCACCCTGCGCCGGATCGGCGAGGTGCTGAATGCGCCCGCCGTCCCGGCCGGCACCGGACGCACCGGCATCACCGGGCCACCGCGGATCACCCTGCGTGACGTCGGCTTCCGCTACCACCCGGATGCCCCGGCCGTCCTGGACGGCCTCGACCTGGAGCTCGAACCCGGCAGCACCACGGCGATCGTCGGACCGTCCGGCTCGGGCAAGAGCACCGTGCTGGCGCTGCTCGCCGGCTTGCACCAGCCCAGCGGGGGCAGCATCCGCTTCGACGACGTGGACGCGGCGAGCTTCGACACCGAGACCCGGCGGGCGCTGGTCAGCGTGGTGTTCCAGCAGCCGTACCTGTTCGACGGCAGCATTCGGGAGAACATGCTCGTCGGTGATCCGACAGCGTCGCCCGAGGCGCTCGCCGGCGCCGGTGCTCTGGCCCGCGTCGACGCCGTCGCCGCCCATCTTCCCGGCGGGTGGGACGCCCGGGTCGGGGAGGCCGGCGGAAACCTGTCGGGTGGAGAGCGACAACGGGTCTCCATCGCCCGCGCCCTGCTGAAGCCGGCGCCGGTGTTGCTGGTGGACGAGGCGACCAGCGCGCTGGACACCGAGAACGAGGCGGCGATCAGCGGTGCGCTCAGCGGTGACCCGACGCCGCGCACCCGGGTCATCGTGGCGCACCGGCTGGCCAGCATCCGCAACGCCGACCGGATCCTGTTCCTGGACGAGGGCCGGATCATCGAGGACGGCAGCATCGCCGAGTTGTTGGCCGCCGATGGCAGGTTCGCCGAGTTCTGGCGGCAGCAGCAGGCCGCCGGGGGCTGGCGGCTCGGCCAGCGCCCTCCGTCCTTCCGGCACCACGACTGATCCGTCATCCCGGGCTTGATCCGTCATGCCGGGCTTGATCCGTCATCCCGGGCTTGATCC
>JBDHZN010000025.1:0-23371 GCA_039811845.1 Micropruina sp.
AATCCGACGCTGGCCGACCTGCCGCTGCGTCCCGAACTGGTCGGCGAGGAGCCTTACGGCGCGCCCCAGTTGGACGTGCCGGTGTGCCTCAACGTCAACGAGAACCCGTTCCCGCCCAGCGCCGAGATCGCCGCCGACATGGCCGCCGCGATCACCGCCGGACCGACCGGTATGAACCGCTACCCGGATCGCGAGGCGACCGGCCTGCGCACCGCACTGGCGGCCTACCTGGGACACGGGCTCACCATCGAGAACATCTGGGCGGCGAACGGCTCCAACGAGGTGATGACCCATGTGCTGGGTGCCTTCGGCGGCCCCGGCCGCACGGTGCTCAGCTTCACCCCGACCTACTCGATGTACCCGGAGTACGCCCGCAACACCCACACCCGTTACGTCACCGCGCCGCGTCACGAGGACTTCACCCTGGATGCCGAACTGATCGGCTCCGCGATCGCCGAGCACGACGCCGACGTGGTGATCATCACCACGCCGAACAACCCGACCGGCACCCCGACCGCGCTGCAGGTGATCGCCGAGGTGCTGGCGCACACCGAAGCGATCGTGGTGGTCGACGAGGCGTACCAGGAGTTCTCCCGGCACCCCGAACAGACCGCGCTGACCCTGCTGCCGCGATTCGGCAACCTGATCGTCAGCCGCACCATGAGCAAGGCATTCGCGCTGGCCGGCGGCCGGATCGGCTACCTCGCCGCAGCACCCGCGATCGTGGATGCCTGCCGCATCGTCCGGCTGCCGTACCACCTCTCGGCGCAGACCCAGATCATCGCCGAGACCGCCCTGAAGCATGCTGACTTCCTGCTCTCGCAGGTCGATCAACTGCGCCGAACACGCGACGAGATGCTCGTCCGGCTGCCGGAACTCGGTGTCGAGGTGATCGATTCGGACGCCAACTTCTGCCTGTTCGGTCCGTTCCACGACCGGCATGATGTCTGGCAACGGCTACTCGACCGGGGAGTCCTGGTGAGGGAGACCGGGCCCAAAGGTTGGCTACGGGTTTCGGCGGGCACCCCGGACGAAACCGAGACGTTCTACACGGCCCTGGCCGAAGTACTGGAGGAGATCCGATGACGGCACGCACCGCGGTGGTGGAGCGCAGCACCAGTGAGTCGAGTGTCCGGGTGGCGGTGAACCTGGACGGCACCGGCGCCTCGACGATCAGCACCGGCGTCGGGTTCTACGACCACATGCTGACCGCGCTGGCCAAGCACTCGCTGATCGACCTGGAGGTCAGCACCACCGGCGACCTGCACATCGACGGCCACCACAGCGTCGAGGACACCGCCATCGCGCTCGGCGCCGCGGTCAAGCAGGCGCTCGGCGACAAGCGTGGCATCGTCCGCTTCGGTGACGCCACCGTGCCGCTGGACGAAGCCCTCGCGCACGCCGTCGTGGACGTCGCCGGACGTCCCTACGCGGTCTGCTCGGGCGAACCCGAGGGCCAGATCTACGCGCTGATCGGCGGCTCCGGCGTGCCCTACGCGGGATCGATGACCTACCACCTGATGGAGTCGTTCGCGATCAACGCCGGCATCTGCCTGCACCTGCGGCTGCTCGCCGGACGCGACCCGCACCACATCGTCGAAGCCCAGTTCAAGGCGGTCGCCCGGGCGCTGCGGATCGCGGTGGCCATCGACCCGCGGGTCGCGGACGCGATCCCGTCCACCAAGGGTTCGCTGTGACCGACCCGCGCGTGGTCGTCCTCGACTACGGCTCGGGCAACCTGCACTCGGCGACCCGCGCGCTGCGCGCCGCCGGGGCCGACGTCGTGCTCACCGCGGACACAGATGCGGCGTTGGCGGCCGACGGTCTGATGGTGCCCGGCGTGGGCGCCTTCGCGGCCTGCATGGACGGCCTCGCCGCGGTCGGCGGGCCGGCGATCATCCGGCAGCGGCTCGCTGAGGGCCGTCCGGTGCTGGGCATTTGCGTGGGGCATCAGGTGCTGTTCGGCCACGGCGTCGAACACGGCCTGGACGCCTCCGGCGTCGGCGTCCTGCCCGGCGTGGTGGAGCGGCTGACCAGCGCCCGGCTACCGCATATGGGCTGGAACACGGTCGAGGCGCCGTCCGACTCGGTGCTGTTCGCCGGACTGGCGGGGGAGCGGTTCTACTTCGTGCACTCCTATGGCGTCCGCTCCGGCGCCGATCTGCCGGAAGACGCGAAGGTGACCTGGGCCGAGCACGACGGCGACCGGTTCATCGCAGCCGTCGAGTACGGGTCGCTGTCCAGCACTCAGTTCCACCCGGAGAAGTCCGGCCAGGCCGGCGCGAAGTTGCTGCGCAACTGGATCGCCACGCTCTAGCGACCCTGGGTTTCGCCGATCAGGCGCCGCTGAGCACCCGGAAGAACACCGTCGTGATGGCGCCGTCGTTGCGGTAGGCGTAGGGCTGATCGCTGGGGATCGTCGCGGTCTGGCCCGCGTCCAGCACGACCGGCCCGGACGGCAAATCGAGTGTGAGCCGTCCGGTCAAGACGTGATGAACTTCCTGGGCACCCAGGGCGTCCGGGGAGGCCTGGTACCGGGTGCCGGGGGTGAGCTGCCACTTCCACAACTCGGCGCGCGGATGATTCGTCGCGCCGAGCAACACGCCCTCGCTGCCCTGCTCGTCGCGCCAGACGGCGGTCGGCGCGACCGGTTCGATCGCGCCGGGGGAGGGAACGGCTTCTGGCAGTGCGAGGGTGGCGAAATCGGTGCCGAGCGCGGCCGCGATCCGGTCGATGGTGGCCAGGCTCGGATTGGCCTGGCCCAACTCGACCGAGGTGAGCATCCGTCGACTGACCCCGGACGCGTCCACCAACTGCTGCATCGTCCACCCGCGCGCCTTACGGAGGCGACGGATCCGAAGCCCCACCCGGGTGACGAACTCCGGTGTGGCGCCCCCACCCGGCCCTGGCCCGCTGCTCATGGTGAGCACTATGTCACCTTGTCCAGGACGTTTCCGAGCAGGTCGAGGCCGGTCTGCAGCGTTTCGATGTCGTAGGCGTAGCCGACCCGCAACGTGCCGGGGACGCCGAACGCGTCGCCGGGCGTGAGCATCACCCCGGTCTCTTCCAGCAGCCGCACGCACAGCGCATAGGAGTCGATCGGCGCGTCGTAGCGGAGCAACGCGGTGGTGCCGCCGGCGGGCTTCAGGTAGCTGACGTCCGGACGTTCGGCCACCCAGGCGTCGAGCACGGCGAGATTGGTTCGGGTGATGCGTCGCGCGCGGCCCAGCACGGCGTCCCGGCTCTCCAACGCGACGCTGGCCAGCAGATCGTCGAGCCGTCCGACGCTGATCGTGGTGTAGTCGCGATGAATGCTGACCGCCTCGATCAGTTCGGACGGCGCCACGATCCAGCCGAGCCGCAGCCCGGCCAGCGCCCACGGCTTGGACATGCTGCCGGTCGAGATGCCGCGCTCGTACAGGTCGGCCATCGACGCGGTGAACCCGTCACCGTCCTGGTCGATGCCGCGATACACCTCGTCGGCCAGCACCCAGGCACCCACCCCACCGGCGATCGTCGCGATCTGACGCAGCATCGCCTCCGGGATCAGGCTGCCGGTCGGATTGTTCGGATTGGCGAAGGCGATCAGTCTCGTCGACGGCCGGATCAGCGACCTGATTCGGTCGAGGTCGGGCAGCCAGCCGTCCTGCTCGCGCAGCCACAACTCGTCCACCTCGGCGCGATAGCTGGCCGGGATCGCATAGTGCTGCTGATAGGTGGGCAGCACACTGATCACGTGGTCGCCCGGCTCGACCAGCGTCTGGTGAACCAGCGCGTTCGCACCGATCGCACCATGGGTGACCAGCACGTTGCATGCGTCCTGCTGCTGGTACAGGCTGGCCACCAAACCCCGCAGTCGAGGGCTGCCGGGGATCGGACCGTAGCTGAGCTGTGTCGCCTCCAGTTCGCTAAGGACCTCGTCACGTCGCCCCGACAGCGCGAGCAGTTCGCCGGTGGTGAGCGAGCTCACGCAGGTCTCGGCCAGGTTGTAGCGGCAGGTCTCCTCGTAGCGGTTCATCCAGATCTCGACCTGGAACGGCTCGATCTTCACGCGCTCTCACCGCTCAACTGCGCCCGGTAGGCGGCGGACGCGACGGCGGCGTCCTCGATTCCCAGCCCGACGGAGCGGAAGTAGACGACGCGATCCCCGCTCGGCGCCGGCGCCGTCCCGGCGACCAGGTCGGCCAGCGTGCCACGGACGGCGGTGCCATCCCAGCCGTCGACTCTTGCCAGTCGCAGCTCGGTGGCCACGGTGAGGGTCGTCCGCGAGTCCAGGTAGACGTCGAGCGCCGGCACCGCTGTGGCGGGGATCTCATGCGCCCCCGGGGCGTTGGTCGAGATCGAGGTGACGACGGTGCCGACGGGAAGTCGGCGCGGGTCGAGCACAGCCTCAGCTGCGGACGTGCACAGCATCACCAGGTCAGCACCCGCAACAGCGGCATCGATCGAGTCTGCGAGCGTCACCGTCGGGTCGACCGCGGCGGGCGGTGTCCGGGCATAGACCCGAACGTCGATCTCGGGACGGAGTGCGCGCAGATAACGGACGTGCGCCCGTCCCACCGGTCCGTACCCGACGACCGCAGCCGTCTGTGCCGTCGGAGGAAGCAGCAGGTCGGCGGCCAGCGCGCTGGTGGCCGCCGTCCGCTCGGTGGTGAGGGCGCCGGCGTTGATCAGGGCGACCGGGGCACCGGTCACCGTGTCGAGTAACAGCGTCCAGGCGGTAACGACGGCCTTGCCTTCCGGCTGCGGTAGGTAGGGCGACACCTTCACGGCGTACAGCCCGCCGTCGGCGAGGATGCCGGGGTATTGGATGACGTCCCCACCGCCGGGCAGATCCACTACGAACTGGCCGGGAATCGTCGCTTTCCCAGTAGCGACATCGGTGAAGGCGCGACGCAGAGTGGTGAGGATCTCCCGCTCATCGATCTGTGGATTCCGAATCAGAAGCATGATGTGCAACATAGTGCACATCATGGTGAATGTGCAATGTATTGCTCACTCCCCGATAGGCGAGGGGCAGCACACTGAGTCATGGAACTCGATACCGACGCACTGCTCGCCGCAGCCACCGAAACGACTTCACCGGAGTGATCCGGGTCGAGGCGGGTGTCGAATGCCTGGACGCCGTCGTTCTGTCGTCGCGCGACCGGCCCTAGAATCCCTGGCACCTCACCGCTGACCAGCAATGATTGCGAGCCGCCCCATGCCCCTCGATGTGAACGCGCTGCGCGCCCACTTTCCCTCCCTGCTTTCGGGGGTCGCCCATTTCGACGGACCGGGCGGCACGCAGACCCCGAGTGAGGTGGGTGAGGCGATCGCCCGCACGCTCACCGGACCGCTGTCGAACCGGGAGACCATCACCGAGGCCGAGCGCAATGCCGACGGTGCCGTGCGGGACTTCCGCCAAGCATTCGCCGACCTGACCGGTTCCCAACCCGGCGGCATCGTGCACGGCCGGTCCGCCACTCAGCTCACCTACGACTTCTCCCGCGCACTGGCCAAGACCTGGAAGCCCGGCGACGAGGTCGTGGTGTCCCGGCTCGACCACGACTGCAACGTCCGGCCCTGGGTGCAGGCAGCGGCGCAAGCGGGTGCGACCCTGCGCTGGCTGCGGCTCGATCCCTCCACTGCCGAACTTGACCTCGACGAGCTGGACGAGGTGGTCAACGAGCGCACCCGCGTGGTCGCCGTCACCGCCGCGTCCAACCTGCTGGGCAGCAAGCCCCCGGTGGCGCGGATCGCCGAGCGGGCCCACCAGGTGGGGGCGCTGGTGTACGTCGACGGCGTCCACTACGCCGCCCATGCGGCGATCGACCGGACGGCTCTCGGCGCGGACTTCTTCGTCTGCTCGCCGTACAAATTCTTCGGACCGCACTGCGGCGTGCTGGCCGCCGACCCGGAGTTGCTCGAAACCATCCACCCCGACAAGCTGGCGCCCTCCACCAACCAGGTGCCCGAGCGGTTCGAGTTGGGCACGCTGCCCTACGAGATCCTGGCCGGTGCCACCGCTGCGGTCGACTTCATCGCGAGCCTCGCGCCGGCGTCCGGTACTCGCCGGGAACGTCTGCTCGCCGCCCATCACGCGATCGACGAGCACGAGCTCCGGCTCCGCGGCCGCATTGAGGACGGTCTGGCCGGTTTCGGCGACCGGGTGACGCTGCACTCCCGGGCCGCGAACCGCACCCCCACCCTGTTCCTGACCTTCGCCGACCGGGACAGCGAGGACGCCTACCGGTACCTCGCCGGACGTGACATCGCCGCTCCGGCCGGCACCTTCTACGCCTACGAGCCGGCCACGGTGCTGGGTGTCGAGGCCGGTCTGCGGGTCGGGCTGGCTCCCTACAACACCGACGCCGAGATCGACCGGCTGCTGGATGGTCTGGACGCCTTCCTCGGCTGAGAGTGGCCCCCGCTAGTGCCTCGGCCACTAACGTTCGCCCGGCGAGCGCCGTCCGGGGTTCGCGCAGCGGGCGAAGGTTGGTGGCAGGGGCACTAGGGTCGGGCAGCGTGACCGCACTGACTCTGTTCCCCGCCGTCGATATCCAGAACGGCCAGGCTGTCCAGCTCACCCGGGGGGTGGCCGGGTCGGAGAAGGTCTTCGGCGACCCACTGACGGCGGCGCTGCGCTGGCAGGACGCCGGTGCCGAATGGCTGCACCTGGTCGACCTCGACGCCGCTTTCGGACGCGGTTCGAACGCCGAGCTGATCGCCGCGATCATCGACCGGCTGAGCCTCAACGTCGAGTTGTCCGGCGGACTGCGCGACGACGCCAGCCTGGAGCGCGCGCTGGCCACCGGCTGCCGGCGGATCAACATCGGCACCGCCGCACTGGAGAACCCGGAATGGTGCGAGCGCGCCATCGCCCGGCATGGTGACCGGATCGGCATCGCCATCGACGTCAAGGGCTCCCGGCTCGCGGCCCGCGGCTGGGTGCGCGAGGGCGGCGACTGGGCCGAAGCGGTCGACCGGCTGTCCGCCGCCGGCTGCGCTGCCTTCGTGGTGACCGACGTGAACTCCGACGGCATGCTCACCGGTCCCAACCTCGACCTGCTGCGACAGGTCTGCGAACGCACCGACGCCGAGGTGATCGCCTCCGGCGGCATCGCCCAGTTGGACGACCTGGCGGCGCTGCGCGAGCTGGTGCCGCTCGGGGTGACCGGCGCGATCATCGGTACCGCGCTCTACGTCGGCAATTTCACCCTTGAGGATGCATTGGCCGTTGCCGGGCAGTGATCCGATGGTGCTGCCGCGGTGACCTGGCGGACGCCGTCCGATCCGAACAGGTGGCGGCAGCGGGGGAGCGGACCAGCTCTCGGCGGACGTGACGCGGGTTCTCGGGTCCGTCCCTGGCCGAGGGCACTAGATTGAGAACGAGGAGACGGAGGCGACGATGCCCATACCGGCAAAGAGCCACGGCTGCACCTGGCACTGGTTGTCACGGCAGGATCTCCCCGAGATCGACCGGTTGATCGTGGCGGAGGAGCACTTCGGGGACGCCACCCACCATCACGACCTTGTGGCGCTCGAAGCGGTGGTCGCCGACGACATGGTCAAGGAAACCGAGACCGGCGTCGTGCTGCGCAAGCCGAGCGGCACCCTGATCGCCTACGCCTGGATCCGGCTTCCCGGCCCGGGCGAGCCGCCGCATCGATTCCGGCTGCACGGCGGCTGCCATCCCGCCTGGCGCGATGAGGGCGTCCAAGAGACGCTGCTGCGCTGGCAACTTGAGCGCGCGCTGGAATGGCACCTCGACCACGGCGACGGCACCGGGACACCGGAGCTGTCCATGGTGATCTCCAGCAGCAACATCTTCCTCGCCGAAACCCTGTCCGACTGCGGGTTTCGCCCGCAGAAGTGGTACCACGCAATGCGCCGCAGCCTGCTGGAGCCGCTGCCCGGCGGTCCGGACACGCTACCCGGCGTCCACCTGGAACGGTTCGGCCCGGAATGGAGCGAGCCGGTGCGGCTGCTGTACAACGCCAACGCCAGTGATCCGGCCGACAAACTCGACGAGGAGGCCTGGGCCTGGGGTCTGAGCGGTGCCGGCATCCGGGACGACTGGTCGTGGGTGGCGGTGGCGGACGACCGGGTGGTGGGCTGGGTGCTGAACACCGACACCAGCCTGGGCGGCGAACGGATCGGCTGGACCGAATACCTCGGTGCCTGCCCGGTCTGGCGCAACCGCGGGATCTACCACCTGCTGCTGGGTCGCAGCCGGCAATCGTTCCTGGACGCGGGCCTGACCAGCGCCGGCATCGGCATCGACACCGAATCCGGGCAGGGTGCCCGGCCCTATCAGGAGCTCGGCTACGCCGGCGTCGACTCGATGGTCTGGTACGTGAGCCATCCCGGGCTCGATACAATCGGCCCCGCGCAGACGGACGAGCAGCAGATGGGACGTATATGAGCGGGCATTCCAAGTGGGCCACCACCAAGCACAAGAAGGCGGCGATCGACGCCAAGCGCGGCAAGCTCTTCGCCAACCTGATCAAGAAGATCGAGGTGGCGGCCCGCGTCGGTGGCGGTGACCCCGGCGGGAACCCGACCCTGTACGACGCCATCCAGAAGGCGAAGAAGAACTCGGTTCCCAACGACAACATCGACCGTGCGGTGAAGCGCGGCTCGGGTGTCGGCGGCGAGACGGTCGACTACACCGAGATCATGTACGAAGCCTACGGGCCGGGTGGCGTCGCGATCCTGATCGAATGCCTGACCGACAACCGCAACCGGTCGGCGTCCGACGTGAAGGTGGCGGTCACCCGCAACGGCGGCACGATGGCCGATGTCGGTTCGGTCTCCCGGATCTTCGACCGCAAGGGCATCGTCGAGGTCACCAAGGCCCAAGGCGGACGCGAGATCGACGAGGACGATCTGCTCGAGGCCACCCTGGACGCCGATCCCGAGGACGTGTCCGACGAGGGCGAGACCCTCAAGGTGATCTCCGACCCGAGCGCCGTGGTCGACGTGCGCAAGGCCGTCCAGGAGGCCGGGTTCGACTACGAGTCGGCCGAGGTCCAGTTCGTCCCGCAGTACACCCAGGCGATCGACGCCAAGGAGGCCGCCGAGAAGCTGTTCCGGCTACTCGACGCCATCGAGGACGTCGACGACGTCCAGACGGTCTACTCCAACGAGGACGTCCCCGAGGCGGTGCTGGCGGAGCTCGAGTAGTCGACCTCTCCACCCGCACCCTCGGTGGTACGCCGGGGACGGTTCTTTTCGTTCCACCCGTTGGTCGAGCTTGTCGAGACCTTTGTTCTGTGGTCGGGTTCTGGTGGTTGGGTTCTGTTCCGCGGAGTGGGCTGCACCCCGTCCCGCCCGTGCGCAGCTCGCCTACTTCTGCTGTTGTTTTTCAGCCCTTGGGCGGGGGCTCGCGCGCTTTATACGAGGTCGGTCTACGACCGACGTTGAGGAGCGGAGCGACGAAACGCCCGACCTACCCGGACGGGGTGCAGCCCACTCCGCTTCATGGTTGCGTCACTGCCGGACCACCGTCGTTGGTCGAGCTGTCGAGGCCCTGCCAACCTCCGCTGGCCCGAGCTTGAGGCCCTGCGGACCCGTGGACCCGTGATTGGTCGAGCTTGGCGAGACCCCCGGCTCCACAATCTGGGGGCGGTGATCTCGACATCGCTCGCGGATGGAGGGATACCTGTCGGATTTCGCGTCACAACACGAAATCGGCGAGGTTTCCCTCCATCGGACGGCGATGTCGAGATCGCCTGGCCGTGGGGCAGGGCAGACATGCAGGTGGGGCCGCCTGCAAGGGTAAGGACGGGCGGCGCGCCCGGACGGTTACCCGGTTGGGGCGTCGGCGTCCACTAGTATCCGAACATCTGTTCGGCTGGTGGGAGTGCATCGGAATGCGTGTGTTGGGGGTCGACCCGGGCCTGACCCGGTGCGGTGTCGGCGTCGTCGACGGCGAGGTGGGCCGGACGCCGACTCTGGTCGAGGCGGGCGTGATCCGCACCCCTTCGGACGCCGATCTGCCGTTGCGGCTGCTCGCGATCGAGACCGGTCTGGAGGAATGGATCGCACGCCACCGGCCCGACATGATCGCGGTCGAGCGGGTGTTCAGCCAGAACAACACCCCGACGGTGATCGGCACCGCGCAGGCCGCGGGGGTCGCGCTGCTGATCGCGGCCCGGCGCCGCATTCCGGTGCGGCAGCACACGCCGAGTGAGGTCAAGGCGGCGATCACCGGGTCGGGCCGGGCCGACAAGGCTCAGGTCGGAACCATGGTCACCCGGGTGCTGCGGCTCGCCTCAGCCCCCAAACCGGCGGACGCCGCCGACGCCGTCGCCCTCGCCGTCTGCCAGTTGTGGCGCGGTGCCGGCCAGGCCCGTCTGGACGCCGCGATCGAGGCCCAGCGTCGCACGGCGGGAAGGAGAGGCGCATGATCGCGCAACTCAGCGGCACCGTGATCGCCGCCGGTGCCACCTGGGTGGTGGTGGATCTGAACGGCTTCGGGTTGCGCGCCCAATGCACGCCGGCGACGGCGTCCGCGGTGCGCATCGGGGCGCCCACCACACTGGCCACCTCGCTGGTGGTGCGCGAAGACTCGCTCACCCTTTACGGCTTCGCCGACGCCGACGAACGGGACTGTTTCGAACTCGTCCAGTCGGCCAGCGGCATCGGACCCAAGATCGCCCAGGCGGTGGTGTCCGTGCTCAGCCCGGACGACCTGCGCGCCGCGATCGCGTCCGAAAACATCCCGGCGCTCACCAAGGTGCCGGGCATCGGCGTCAAAGGTGCCCAACGGCTGGTGATCGAACTCAAGGACAAGATCAACACCCTCGCCGCGATCACCGGCCCGGCCACCTCGGCGTCGCTGCCCGCGCAGTGGCGCGACCAGGTCAAGGGCGGCCTGGAAGGGTTGGGCTGGTCCTCCCGCGACGCCGACAAGGCCTGCGACACGGTGGCACCGCTGGTGGACGACAACCCGGCCACGCCGGTCGCGGTGCTGATGCGTGCCGCGCTGCGCAGCCTGGCCAAGTGACTGAGAGCCTGGAGACGTGAGCCACGAACCCGACGAGGTAATGGACCCGCACGTCCACGACGGCGAGGCGATGGCCGAATCGGCGCTGCGGCCGGGCAGCCTGTCCGAGTTCGCCGGCCAGCCCCGGGTCAGCGACCAGCTCGGTCTGGTCCTGGACGCCGCCCGGCACCGTGGTTCGGTGCCCGACCATGTGCTGCTGTCCGGTCCGCCCGGGCTGGGCAAGACGACGCTGGCGATGATCATCGCCGCCGAGTTGAGCTCGCCGATCCGGATCTCCTCGGGTCCGGCGATCCAGCACGCCGGCGACCTGGCCGCCATCCTGTCCGGACTCAACGAGGGAGAGGTGTTCTTCCTCGACGAGATCCACCGCATGTCGCGTCCGGCCGAAGAAATGCTCTACCTCGCCATGGAGGACTTCCGGGTCGACGTGGTGGTCGGCAAGGGTCCTGGCGCGACCGCGATCCCGCTGGAGATTCCGCGCTTCACCATGGTCGGCGCCACCACCCGGGCGGGGTTGCTGCCGGGGCCGCTGCGGGACCGGTTCGGCTTCACCGCGCAACTCGACTTCTACGACACCGCGGCGCTGCGATCGATCGTCCGGCGCTCGTCCGGGCTGCTCGGCATCACCCTGGAGCCGGGCACCGACGAGGTGATCGCGTCCCGCTCCCGGGGCACACCGCGGATCGCGAACCGGCTGCTGCGCCGGGTCCGCGACTATGCGCAGGTGCGGGCCGACGGACGGCTCAGCGTCGCGGTCGCCAAAGCGGCGCTGGAACTATACGAGGTGGACGAGCTCGGTCTCGACCGGCTGGACCGCGCGGTGTTGTCCGCGCTGTGCGAACGCTTCGGCGGCGGCCCGGTCGGCGTGTCGACTCTGGCCATGGCGGTGGGGGAGGAACGCGAGACGGTCGAGGAGGTCGCCGAACCCTTCCTGGTCCGGCAGGGTTTCCTGATGCGGACGCCGCGCGGCAGGGTCGCGACGGCCCGCGGCTGGGCACACCTGGGGCTGACCATGCCGAACTCGGCGGCCCCCGACCTGTTCGGTGCCGCTGACTGAGCTTGTCGAAATCAAGGCGCCGATGTGTAAAGGTCTCGACAAGCTCGACCAACGGCAGGGCGACAAGCTCGACCAGCGGTCAGGCTGACCACCAGTGGCTGATCGGCGCGCCCAGCACTCGCGCCGGAATCGGGCAATCCGGACGCCTCGGCTAGAGTTGGGCGTCGGTGGCCGTGCCGCCGATCAATCGTCTAACGAAAGAAATCCACATGGGTGACATGGGTAGCACCGTCCTGATGCTTGTGCTGATGGGCGCCGCCTTCTACTTCCTGCTGATTCGTCCGCAGCAGAAGCGGGCCAAGAAGCAGCAGGAGATGACCAACTCCCTCCAGCCCGGTACCCGCGTGATGCTGTCGTCCGGCGTGTTCGGCACCATTCGCCACCTCGGTGAGCGCCAGGCGATCATCGAGATCGCGCCCGGCATCGAGATGACTGTGGTCAAGCAGGCCGTCGTCAAGACGCTGACCGCTGAGGATGACGAGTTCGAGTACTCCGACGAGCCCTCCGTCGTCGACGACGAGCCGACCGAGTCTCCTTTCGACAACATCCAGCCGTCGGACTTCATCGATCCGAAGCCGTCCGACTCGCGCGCCACCGACGACGACCCCACCGATCAGTCCAGCACCCAGAAGTAACCCGCGGGGGCAGAACGAGCCGTGGCAACCACAAGTAGGCATCACAGTCATCCGCTGCGCACGCTGATCGTCTTCCTGGCGTTCTCCATCGGCCTGGTGGGGCTGATGGCGGTCGGAGGCGCATGGACGCCCAAGTTGGGTCTCGACCTGCGCGGCGGCACGACCATCACGCTGACCGCCAGCAACACCACCGGTGAGGGCTCGGTCGACCCCGAAAGCCTGGAGTTGGCGCGCACCATCATTCAGCAGCGGGTGGACTCGATCGGTGTCGGTGAGACCGAGGTGACCACCTCGGGCGATCGACAGATCGTGGTCAGCGTTCCCAACGTGCAGCAAGACGAACTGGTACGCATGGTCGGCCAGACCGCCCAGCTCTACTTCCGCCTGGTCAACGCCCAGGAACAGGTCGCCGCCCAGCCCGGTACCGAGCCGAGCACGGAGCCCACGCAGGGTACCGAACCGTCGACCGCGCCGTCCGCTGCGGCGTCGGCTTCGCCGAGCACCAACCCGCGTCCGTTGCCGAACCTGCCCACGCCGGTGCCGAGTCCCCGGCCCACCGCACCCGGTTCCACCCCGTTGACCACCCAGCAGGTGCTCGACTGGAAGCCGTCCGAGCGCGACCAGAGCGACTTCGCCAACTTCCAGTGCGGGGACCCTTTCCCCGACGTCTCCGATCAGCCCCTGATCACCTGTGACAAGGCCGGCACCATGAAGTTTCTGCTGTCGCCGACGGTGATCTCCGGCAGCGACCTGGTGACGGCCGCCGCTGGCATTCCGCAGGGGCAGGTGAGCTGGGTGGTCAACCTGGAGTTCAATGCCACTGCCGGGGCGACCTTCGAGACCGTCACCAAGGAGCTCGCGACGCGCACCACTCCGCAGAACGAGTTCGCGATCGTGCTCGACGGCAAGGTCATCAGCTACCCCTACGTCAGCAAGGCGATTCCGGGTGGCAAGGCTGAGATCTCCGGCTCCTTCAACCAGCAGAGCGCCACCGAGCTGGCGAACGTGCTGAAGTACGGTGCATTGCCATTGGCGTTCGAGGTGTCCAGCGTCGATACGGTGTCGGCCAAGCTGGGCGGCGAACAGTTGGAGGCCGGCATCATCGCCGGCATCATCGGCCTGGCCTTGGTAGTCGCCTACAGCGTGATCTACTACCGCGCACTGGCCCTCGTCGTGGTCAGCAGCCTGGTGATCGCTTTCGGCATCACCTATGCCTTCATCGTGCTGCTGGGCCAAGCGATGGGCTTCGCGCTCAACCTGCCCGGTGTGGCCGGCCTGATCGTAGCCATCGGCGTCACCGCCGACTCGTTCATCATCTACTTCGAACGAATACGTGACGAGGTGCGCGACGGCCGCACGCTGCGCACCGCGATCGAGGTCGGCTGGGTGCGGTCCCGGCAGACCATCCTGGTGGCGGACGGCGTGTCGCTGCTGTCGGCGGTGGTGCTGTTCATCCTGGCTATCGGCGCGGTCAAGGGCTTCGCCTTCACTCTGGGTCTGACCACCCTGATCGACCTTGCCGTGGTGTTCTGGTTCACCAAGCCGCTGGTGACGCTGCTGGGCCGGACGAAGTACTTCGGTGAGGGCCGCAAGTTCTCCGGCTTCGAACCGGAACACATGGGTGCCAAGCATCAGCCGCCGCTACACCGCCGGCGTCGTCCGGCTCGGCCTGTCGCGGCAGCCAGCAAGGAGGCCTGATGAGCACGACGAGCAGTCCCGAGGCGCCGGTCGAGAAGGCCGCGCCGTCCAAGAAGAAGGCGAGCTTCGCGCACCGGCTATACACCGGCGAGGTCGCATACGACTTCGTCGGCAAACGCAAGCGCTGGTACAGCGTGTCCGCCGCGCTATTAGCCATCTCGTTCCTGGCGATCGCGGTCCTCGGACTCAACCTGGGCATCGAGTTCAAGGGCGGGGCCGACTTCACCGCGCCGGTGAGTGTCACCGCCGGGACCACCGATCAGGTGCGCACCGCGGTCGAGGCGCTGCACCTGCCCGACAACGACGACGTCGGAGTCACCACGATCGGTGACGGCCAGGTGCGTGTCCAGACCCGAACGCTCAGCGTCGACGAGGTGACCCAAGTCAAGGCCGTCATCGCCCAAGCCGCGGGCGGAATCAGCGTGGACGAGGTCACCTACAGCTTGATCGGGGCGTCCTGGGGCAGCATGATCACCCAGCAGGCGATCATCGCGCTGGTGGTCTTCCTAGTGCTGGTATCGCTGCTGATCTGGGCGTACTTCCGCAACTACCAGATGGCGATCGCTGCGATCGTCGCGCTACTGCACGACCTCGTGGTCACGGTCGGCATCTATGCGCTGGTGGGCTTCTCGGTGACGCCTGCGACACTGATCGGCGTGCTGACCATTCTCGGCTACTCGCTGTACGACACGGTGGTCGTGTTCGACAAGGTGCGCGAGAACGTCGCCGACCTCAAGAACAGTCGGGTCACCTACTCCGACGCCGCGAATGCGGCGGTCAACCAGGTGCTGATCCGGTCGATCAACACCACCATCCTCGGTGTGCTGCCGGTGGCAGCGCTGACCTTCACCGGCGTCTTCGTGCTCGGCACCGGGCCGTTGAAGGACCTCGGCCTGGCCTTGCTGGTCGGCATGATCGCGGGTGCGTACTCGTCGATCTTCATCGCCGCCCCGCTGTTGGCGCAGATGAAGGAGGCCGAGCCCGAGATGCGTGAGCATCGCGAGCGGCTGTCCCGCCGGGCGGAGCGGCACGTGGCCAAAGAGTCCGCCGCGCCGGTGAAGAACAAGGCCGTGGTGCTGCACGACGGCGACGGTCCGCTGGCCGAGGTGGACGAGATCGAACCCGAACGGCTGGGCCTGGTCAGTGCCAACGAGTTGGACCGGCAGAATCGGCAGCAACCTCAGCGCAGCACACGTGCCAAGCGGAAGAAGTGACGTGACCCGAGCTGCGAATGACGTGACCGGCGTTGAGAACAGGGAACTGATCCGTGAGTTGATCGCGGACATTCCCGACTTTCCCAAGCCGGGAGTCACCTTCTACGACATGAGCCCGCTGCTGGCCTCACCCGCCGGGTTGCGTGCCGCGGTCGCCGAACTCGTGGCGCTGGCACCGGAGGGCATCGATGTCGTTGTCGGCATGGAGGCCCGCGGATTCATCCTGGCCGCGCCGGTCGCGCTCGAGCTGGGGGCCGGATTCGTCCCCGTCCGCAAGCCCGGCAAGCTGCCGGGTGACCTGTACGTGGAGCAGTTCGCGCTCGAATACGGGCACGAAACCCTCACCATCAAGACCGACGCCGTCCTGCCCGGCGCCCGCGTCCTGGTGATCGACGACGTGCTGGCCACCGGTGGCACTGTCGGCGCCACCGCCGCCCTGGTGCACCGCCTGGGCGCCGAGTTGGTGCACGTCGCCGTCCTGATGGAACTCGGCTTCCTCGCCGGCGGCGAGAAGCTGGCCGAGCTGGGCATCGGCTACTCCGCCGTCGTCACCATCTAGCCACCTGCCCGGCTGGTCCTTCGCACATCGGGGGACCGTTCTTTCGCGTTCGAAAATCGCACGCCGGGGGACACTCCTTGTCGTCATCCCGGGCTTGCCCCGGGATCTTTCCAGCCGTTCGGACCAGTGGAGATCCCGGCGTTCGCCGGGATGACATGGCACCGGGATGGCGTGGGTGTTCAGCCGCACGACGTGGGTGTTTCATAGCCTCCTGGCAACGTGAAACATCTGAGTGCGCAACGGTGGGAACCGGGCAGTATGATGCAGTTCTGCCGAGGGGAGCCGGGTGAGCGAGAGCATCCATGGTCCATACGGGGCGGGCAACGGCCTGCCCGGGGAGCCCCGCGCGCTGGCCCGTCCGGTCACCACGCCCGACCAGCCGCGGATGCGGATGCGGCACGCCCTGGCCCGGCTCGGCGCGCCACGCAACAGTCAGGCGGCGGTGCTCGATCCGCTGGTGAAGACGCTGCGAGCCAATCATCCGCGCGCGGACCTGGCGCTGATCGAACGCGCCTACCGGACGGCCGAGCACTACCACTCGGGCCAGGCCCGCAAGAGCGGCGATCCGTACATCACCCATCCGCTGGCGGTGGCCACCATCCTGGCTGAGCTGGGTATGACCGAGACCACCCTGTGCGCGGCGCTGCTGCACGACACGGTCGAGGACACCTCGTACACGATGGCGCAACTCACCGCCGACTTCGGCCCTGAGATCGCCACCATGGTGGACGGCGTGACCAAGCTCGACAAGGTCACCTACGGCGAGTCGGCGAAGGCCGAGACGTTGCGCAAGATGGTGCTGGCGATGAGTCGGGACATCCGGGTGCTAGTGATCAAGCTGGCCGACCGGCTGCACAACATGCGCACGCTCGGCTTCCTGCGCCAGGACAAGCAGGTGGTCATCGCCAACGAAACGCTGGAGATCTTCGCCCCACTGGCCCACCGGCTCGGTATGAACGCCATCAAGTGGGAGCTGGAAGATCTCTCCTTCGCCACCCTGCACCCGAAGATCTACGACGAGATCGTCAGGATGGTGGCGGCCCGCGCGCCCCTGCGGGAGAACTACCTGCGTCAGGTGATCGAGCAGGTGCGCGACGATCTCGCCGAGGCCAAGATCAAGGCCACCGTGTACGGACGACCCAAGCACTACTACTCGATCTACCAGAAGATGGTGGTCCGCGGCCGGGACTTCTTCGAGATCTACGATCTCGTCGGCCTGCGCATCCTGGTCGAAGCGCAGCGCGACTGTTACGGCGCGCTCGGCGTGCTGCACGCTCGCTGGAACCCGCTACCCGGCCGGTTCAAGGACTACATCGCGATGCCGAAGTTCAACCTGTACCAGTCGCTGCACACCACCGTGATGGGCCCCGACAGCAAGCCGGTCGAGTTCCAGATCCGCACCCACGAGATGCACCGGCAGGCCGAATACGGCGTCGCTGCGCACTGGAAGTACAAGGAGGGCAAGGGGGACGCCGGCAACGAGCTGGCCTGGGTGCGGCAGATCACCGAATGGCAGCGGGAGACTGAAGACCCGGGGGAGTTCCTCGACACGTTGCGGTTCGAGATCAACACCAACGAGGTGTTCGTCTTTACGCCCAAGGGCGACGTGATGTCGCTGCCCGCCGGTGCGACCCCG
This sequence comes from Micropruina sp., assembly GCA_039811845.1. GTDB lineage: Bacteria > Actinomycetota > Actinomycetes > Propionibacteriales > Propionibacteriaceae > Micropruina. The sequence goes on from JBDHZN010000025.1 coordinate 17,793, forward strand.
GTCGACTTCGCCTACTCGGTGCACACCGAGGTCGGGCACCGCTGTATCGGCGCGCGGGTCAACCAGCGGCTGGTGCCGCTGGAATACCAGTTGAACAACGGCGACCAGGTCGAGGTGCTCACCTCGAAGTCGCCGAACGCCGGCCCGAGCCGCGACTGGCTGAATTTCGTCGCCAGCCCGCGGGCCCGGACGAAGATCCGGCAGTACTTCATGCGGGAACGCCGCGAGGAATCCATCGAGCAGGGCAAGGAGGCGCTGGCCAAGCAACTGCGCCGCACCGGTCTACCGGTGCACCGCCTGCTCAGCGCCGAACATCTGGCGTCGTTGGCCCGGCATTTCCGGGTGGCCGACACCAATGCCCTCTACGCCTCGATCGGTGAGGGTACGGTCAGCGCGCAGAACGTCGTCGAGCGACTGATCGCGGCTGAGGGTGGGTCCGAGGAGGCCGCTGAGGCGAGCGTCGAGGACCATCCGGCGATCAACACGTCGAAGCGGCGGCGTCCGTCGCGGCGCAGCAACGACATCGGTGTCGCGGTCGAAGGCCACTCCGACATGTGGGTGAAGCTGGCGAAATGCTGCATGCCGGTGCCCGGCGACGACATCATCGGCTTCATCACCCGCGAAGAGGGCGTCTCCGTCCACCGCGCCGACTGCACCAACGCTGACAACCTGCGGCAGAAGCCGGACCGGCTGGTCCAGGTGAGCTGGGCGACGCCGTCCGCCGATTCGAGCTTTCTGGTGGCGGTGCATGTCGAGGGACTCGACCGCGCCGGCATGCTGTCCGACGTCAGCCGGGTGATGACCGAGCATCACTCGAACATCCTGTCCATGTCGGCGACCACCAACAAGGACCGGGTCTTCATCATGCGGCTCCAGTTCGAAACCCCCGACCCGACGCATCTGGCGTCCCTGACCAATGCGCTGAAGCGCATTCCGGGGGTGTACGACGCCCACCGGGTGAAGTCCTGAGCCGACGCTGGGTCTCGACAAGCTCGACCGACGGTGACTAGCCGGCGGCGAGGTAGACCCAGTCGAATGTTTGGGGACGGTTCTTCGACGTGCGAATTTCGGAGCTTGCGGGGACAGACCCCGGCTTCGAGGTCTGTCCCCCTGGCGTTCGAAATTCGCACGGGGAAGAACCGTCCCCGAGTGTGCGAAACAGCTCGACCGACGGGGTCAGTCGGCGGCCAGGTAGACCCAGGCCGGGGTACCGGACGCGAGGGTGACGGCCGTCCGTACGTAGTCGTCGACCTCGTAGGCGTCGGCCTGGGCGAGTTCGCGGTCGTCGAGTTCCAGGTAGGCGCCGGGAACGACGTCGGCGGCTGAGCCGGGACGCAGGATCGGGTGCCGGTCCGGACCGCTGGTGGCGATCACCTCGGGGTCGGTGATGGTCAGCCAGTCGAGCCGGTAGCCGGGCAGGGCGTCCGCCACCGTGACGACCGGACGCCCGAACAAGACCCGTTGAACGTTCTCCTGCCGCAACGTGCCGTAGGAGAAGACCCGGTGGACCACGAGCGTCAGCGGGAGAAGTCGGCCAGTGTTTCGCGGGCCTGGTCGAGCCAGGTCTGGTAGGTGGCGATCGAGTCGCGGGCCTTGTCAGCGGCCCTGTTGTCGCCGCGGGCCTCGGCCTTGACGATCTTCTCGGTCAGCTTGTCGATCTCGTTGCTGAGCATCGCCACCGTCTCCTCGGCGCGGGAACGGGCCTCGGGGTCGGTGCGCTTCCACTCGGCGTCCTCGGCGTTGCGAATCGCGGTCTCCAAGGCCCGGACGCGGTTGTCCAGCCCGCGGATCGACTCCCGCGGCACCTTGCCGTGCGCGTTGTAGGCGTCCAGGAAGCTGCGGAACGCGGCCCGGGACGCGGCCAGGTCACGCACCGGGACGATCTCGGCCTCGGCCTGCGCGAGCAGCGCCTCCTTGGCCTCCAGATTGGCGCGGAACTCGGCGTCCTGCTCGGACAGGGTGGCCTGCCGGGCGTTGAAGAACTGGTCCTGCAGGCCGCGGAACTCGGCCCACAGCGCGTCGTCCACCTCCCGCGGTGCCGCACCGGCCGCCTTCCAGCGCGCCATCAGGTCGCGGAAGGCGCCCGAGGTGGGACCCCACTCTGTGGAATCCGCCAGGGTGCGGGCCTCGGCGATGATCTGTTCCTTGATCCGCCGGGCCTCGTCGCGGCGTTCGGCCTGCTCGGCGAACTGGGCCTTGCGGCGGCGGGTGTAGGTGGTGCGGGCGGCGGAGAAGCGGTGCCACAGGGCGTCGTCGGTGGCCCGGTCGATCCGGGGGAGTGCCTTCCACTCGTCCAGCAGGCTGCGGAACCGGTTCACGCCGCCGCGCCAGTCATTGCCCTGCGCCAGCTTCTCGGCCTCGGCGACCATCGCCTCCTTGGTGGCCTTGGTCTCTTCGGCCTGCCGGGCCCGTTCGGCTTTGCGGGCCTCGTTCGCCTGGGCGAGGACAGGGGCCAGCGCCTCCAGGCGGGCCAGCAGCGCCTCCAGATCGCCGACTGCGTTGGCTCCGGTCACGTTGTTGCGGACGGTGGAGATGCTGCCGCGGGCCTCGTCCGGTGACAGTGCCCCCGAGGCGATGCGGCGCTCCAACAGGCTCACCTCGAGCTCGAGCGCCTCGAACCGGCGGGTGTAGAAGGCGAGGGCCTCTGCCGCGGGCACGTCCGGGATCTGTCCGACGCTGCGCTCGCCCTCGGCGGTACGGACGTAGACCGTCCCGTCGGAGTCGACACGACCGAAGTCAGCCGGGCTGGTAGAAGTCATGGGGACATCTTGCCGTATGCCTGCCCGGTTTGTGAGTGCGCCCGCGCGGGGCGCCGCCGGTCGGTGGTACGGCCGACGGCGGGTTCGTCTAGGCTGACGGGGTGTTTCTGGCCTCCTTTCCCGCGGGTCCCTGGCAGGCCAACTGCTATCTGGCCGCGCCGTCCACGGGGAGCGAGTGCGTCGTGATCGATCCCGGCGTGGACGCCTATGACGGCGTCCGGGCTGCGGTGACCGAACATGGACTGACCCCGGTCGGCGTGCTGCTCACCCACGGCCACATCGACCATGTCGCCTCCGCCACCCGGGTCGCCCAGGAATGGGGCGTCCCGGCGTGGATCCACGCCGCAGACCGTGAGCTGCTCACCGACCCGGTGGCCGGGCTCGGACCGGCCAGCGCCGACCTGCTGGCGCAGGTGCTCGGCGACGTTGAACTGACCGAACCCGACGACCTGCGCTTCTTCGAGGCCGGTCTGGACGTCGCCGGCCTGACCTTCGAGGTGATCCACGCGCCCGGGCACCGGCCCGGCTGCGTGATGCTGTCGACCGCGTTGACCGGCCACGACCAGTTGGACGCCGTGGTGTTCTCCGGCGACGTGTTGTTCGCCGGTTCCATCGGCCGGACCGATCTGCCCGGCGGCGATCACGCCGTCATGCTGGACACCCTGCGCGGCCGGGTGCTGGACCTGCCCGACAGCGCCGCGATCCTGCCCGGACATGGGCAACAGAGCGTGATGGCCCGTGAGCGGGCCACCAACCCGTACCTGCAAGCCGACTATTTAGGTGGTGTCCGCCCCCGATGAGCCGTCCGAAGCCGCTGAGTGGCTTTCCCGAATTCCTGCCCGCCCAGCGGATCGTCGAGCAGCGTGTGCTCGGTACCCTCGCCGACACCTTCGAGTTGCACGGCTTCGGTTCGATCGAAACCCGAGCCCTGGAGCCGATGGCGCAGCTGGCCCGCAAGGGCGAGATCGACAAAGAGGTCTACGTCGTCCGCCGGCTGCACGCCGAGGGCAGCTCGGACGCCGAACTCGGCCTGCACTTCGACCTGACCGTGCCGTTCGCGCGGTATGTGCTGGAGAACTCCGGGCACCTGAACTTCCCGTTCCGGCGCTACCAGATCCAGAAGGCGTGGCGAGGGGAGCGTCCCCAGGAGGGCCGCTACCGCGAGTTCCTGCAGGCCGACATCGACGTCGTCGGGCAATCCGTGCTGGCCGACCACCACGATGTCGAGGTGGCGCTGGTGATTCTGGAGGCGCTGGAGCGGTTGCACACCGAGTTCGGCCTGCCGCCGGTGCTGATGCGGGTGAACAACCGCCGGCTCGCCGAGGGCTTCTACCGCGGCCTCGGCATCGACGACCACCTGGCGGTGCTGCAACGTGTCGACAAGCTCGACAAGATCGGCCCGGACGCCGTCCGCGAGCTGCTCACCGGCGAACTCGGGCTGAGCTCCGAGGTGGCCGATCAATGCCTGCAACTGGCCACCATCTCGGCCCCGGACGAGTCATTCGTCGACCGGGTGCGTGCGCTGGGCGTCGAGAATGAGCTGCTGGACGAGGGCCTGACGCAGCTGGCCGCCGTTGTCCGTGCCGGCGCGCAGGCGGCGCCAGGCCGGATCGTCGCCGACCTGAAGATCGCCCGCGGGCTCGACTATTACACCGGCACCGTCTACGAGACCGAGATGGCCGGCCTGGAACACCTCGGCTCGATCTGCTCCGGCGGGCGCTACGACTCGCTCGCCTCCGACGGGCGCACCAGCTACCCGGGGGTCGGGCTGTCGGTCGGGGTGTCCCGAATCCTGGTGCCGCTGCTGGCGCGGGGTCTGCTGACGGCGTCGCGCTCGGTGCCGAGCTGCGTTCTGGTCGCGGTCGACTCCGAAGAGACCCGGGCCGAGGCGGACGCCGTCGCCGCCCGGCTGCGCGCCCGCGGCATCCCCACCGAGGTGGCGCCGAAGGCCGACCGGTTCGGCAAGCAGATCCGCTACGCCGACCGCCGCGGCATCCCGTTCGTCTGGTTCTCCTCCGGTGAGGTGAAGGACATCCGCTCCGGTGAGCAGGTGCCCGCCGATCCGGACCGATGGCAGCCCCCAGCCGACGACGTCGCCCCGACGGTCCGGGCAGGCTGAGCGCCGAGAGGTGTTCGCGATAGGGTCGCCGAATGTGTGAATGTAGTGCGTGCATCGTTGCCGCCCCAGCGGTGATCACCCGATGAGGTCCCTGCCGGTCCCGCCGCTGGACGCCACCGTGGAGCGTTACCGGGCGGCGGTAGCCCCGCTGCTCACCGACGGCGAACGGGCCGCCACCAACGTCGCGATCGAGGCGTTCGCGCACGGCGAGGGCCCCGCACTGCAGCGGGAACTGGAGGCCTTCGCGGCCGCCGAGGACGCGGCCGGGCGCAGCTGGCTCTCCGAAGCCTGGCTGGACGGCTACCTGACCACCCGCGGGCCGATCACGCTGACCAGCAACGTCGGCTTCCTGATCAACTGGCCGGGCTCGGCCACCGGGATCGAACGTGCCGCCGACCTGGTGCATCGGATGGCGTCGGTCCACCTGGCGTGGCTGCGTGGCGAACTTCCACCAGAGAGCACCCCGCGCGGCGACGTCCTCGACCCGCAGCAACTCCGCTACCTGGCCGGTGGGCTCCGGCATCCCCGCACCGGGGCGGACGAGTTCATCGAGGGCCCGGCCGAGGCCGCGGATCGCGAGATCGTGGTGTTCCGGCACGGTGCGCCGTACGCCCTGCGGATCAGCGACCGGGCCGGGCGTCCGCTGAGTGTCCCGGCGCTCGCCGCCGCCCTCGCCGAGGTGGCCGGACGCGACCCGCAGG
>JBDHZN010000026.1:0-22855 GCA_039811845.1 Micropruina sp.
CGAAGTGAGGGCGGCCCACGTCGCCGGATCGATGCCGACCGGGGCGGTGGGCAGCGGGACGGGGACCGCGAGCTGGTCGAGGCAGCGATTCGCGACGACCGCGCCCGGGGTGAGGCCCAGCTCGCGGATCGCCGTCACGGTTTCGATCGCCTCGGTGACCGGCAACTCGTCAAGCAGCGTCACCACATGCACCCGGCAGCCGGGGTCACGCAGGTCGTCCATCACCGACGCAGCCTGGCCGGCGATCGGGCTGCCGTCGGTGAGCGCGGTGAGGGCCTCACCGGCACCCAGGAAAGACCCGATCCGGCCCGACGGTGGGGCGTCCAGGACCACCGCGTCGATGTTGGGATGGCCCTCGGTGAGATGGGTCAGCTGGCCGATCAGCAGGATGTCGCGCAGCCCGGGCGCGATCCGGGTGGCGAAGTCGACCAGTGGGTCGAACTGCAACACCTCGGCGGCGAAGCCCAGCCGGTAGTAGCGCTGCAGATAACCCGCCAGCGCCCGGCGGGCATCGATCTGTACCCCGAGTACGCGGCCGCGCCCTGGTTGGACGGCGCTCCGCAGGGGTGTCGGTTCGGGCCCGATCTGGGTGCCGGTGGCCAGCTGGATGCCGCCGCGTCCCTCGACCTCGGCGACCGCGACCCGGGCGCCGTCCGCGGCCAGCCGGTGGGCCAGGGCGAGCGCGACGGTGGTCTTTCCGACACCGCCCTTGCCCGTCACGATGTGCAACGGAGCGCGGACGGCCATGCGGTCAGCTTAGATGCGGGGATGCGGGCCCGGTCTCGACCGGGCTCGAGCGTCGGAGGCTGCCGTTAATGTTGGGCCCATGACCAAGTGGGAGTATGTGACGGTGCCCGTTCTGGTGCACGTGACCAAGCAGATTCTGGACCAGTGGGGCGCCGACGGCTGGGAGCTGGTGCAGGTCGTTCCGGGCCCGAACCCGCAGAACCTGGTGGCGTACCTGAAGCGTCCGTTGGAGGACGGGTGAACGAGGAGGTCGCCGGCTCGGCACCGTCGCAGCGGCTGGCCGAACTCGGGCTGACCCTTCCGCCGGTCGCGGCGCCGCTGGCCGCCTACATTCCGGCGATCGCCTCCGCCGGGCAGGTGCTGACCTCGGGTCAGCTGCCGACCGTGCAGGGCGCGCTGGTCGCCACCGGCAAGGTGGGCGCCGAAGTGACCGTCGAGCAGGCCACCCAGGCGGCCCGGGTCGCCGTGCTGAACGCACTGGCCGCCGCGGCGTCCGAGGTGGGCGGCATCGACAACATTCGGCGGGTCGTCCGGATGGTCGTCTACGTGGCCGGGAGTTCTGAGTTCACCGCCCAGCCGCAGGTGGCCAACGGCGCCAGCGAACTGCTCGGTGAGATCTTCGGTCCGCTGGGCCGGCATGTCCGCTCCGCGGTCGGGGTGGCGTCGCTGCCGCTCGACGCACCGGTGGAGCTGGAGTTGGTCGTCGAGGCCAGCGCGGCGTCCTTCTGATGGAATCTCGGACGGCGCTGGTGCGGCGGGCGCGGGCGATCAACCGCACGCTCGCCGCAACCTATCCGGACGCGCGCTGCGAACTCGACTTCGGCAACCCGCTGGAGCTGTTGGTGGCCACCATCCTCAGCGCGCAGTCCACCGACCGCCGGGTCAACGCCGTCACGCCGGTGATCTTCGCCCGCTACCCCGACGCCGCCGCCTACGCTTCCGCCGACCGGGCCGAGTTGGAGGAACTGATCCATCCGACCGGGTTCTTCCGGGCCAAGACCGACTCGCTGATCAAGCTGGGCGCCGCACTCGTCGAGCGTTATGGCGGCGAGGTGCCGGGCACCTTGAAGCAGCTGGTGACCTTGCCCGGGGTGGGCCGGAAGACCGCCAACGTGGTGCTCGGCAACGCCTTCGGTGTTCCCGGCATCACCACCGACACCCACTTCCTGCGCTTGTCGGAGCGATTCGGCTGGTCCGATTCGGCCAAACCCGAGGTGGTGGAGGCCGAGGTCGGGGCACTGTTCCCGCGCAAGGAATGGACGCAGCTGTCGCACAACGTGATCTGGCACGGACGCCGCCGCTGCCACGCGCGGCGTCCGGCCTGCGGGGCCTGCCCGGTGGCCAAGCTGTGCCCGTCGTACGGCATCGGCCCGACCGACCCGGTGGTCGCCGCGAAGCTGATCCGGGAACCCCGCGGATGAGGCGTCTGGGAGTGCTGGTCGCGATCGTCGCGCTGCTGCTCGGGGGTTGCACGGCGACGCCGTCCGAGCCGCCCACGCCGAGCTTCACCCCGGTCGATCCGGCGGCGGTCGTCGCCGCACGCAAGCAGGCCGGCATCGCCGATTGCCCGAAGTCATCGGCCACCGTGCCGGCGCGCAGCGACGGCCTGCCGGATCTGACACTGGACTGCCTCGGCGGCGATTCCACCGTCCGGCTGGCCGGGCTACGCGGCAAGCCGATGCTGGTCAACGTCTGGGCGCAATGGTGCCCGCCGTGCCGCGAGGAGTCGCCCTACCTGCGGCAGTTCCAGAAGGCCAGCAAGGGCAAGGTGTTCATGCTCGGCATCGACTACAACGATCCGCGGCCCGAACTGGCGGTCGAGTTCGCCGGGCTGGTCGGCTGGAAGTACCCGCAGCTGGCCGATCCGGAGCGCCGACTGAGCACGAAGATGCCGGTGCCCGGCCTGCCCACCACGCTGTTCGTCGATGCCGACGGCACGGTGGTGCACACCGTCGCCGGCAAGCTCCAGTCCTACGACGAACTGGTCCAGCTGACCCGCGACAAGCTCGGAGTCTCGCTGTGACCACGGTTGATGCGGAACGGCTCCGGACGGCGCTGGCCGGACCCGAGGCGGCCGCTCGCGTCGCTGACCGGGCGGCCCAGGGTGGGCGTCCGGCGGCGGTGTTGATCGCATTGGCCGAGCACGCCGAGGGCACCCGGATCGTGCTGGTCGAGAAGGACGCCCGGCTGCGCACCCATGCCGGGCAGGTCGCCTTTCCGGGCGGCTCGATCGAGGCGTCCGACGCGTCTGCGGTGGCCGGGGCGTTGCGCGAGGCAGACGAGGAGGTCGGGCTGGCGCCCGGCGAGGTCGAGGTGCTGGGTGTCCTGCCGCCGGCCTACGTTCGAGCCAGCGACTTCGCGGTGACCGCGGTGGTCGGGCGCTGGCTGACACCGCGTCCGCTGGTGCCGGTGGACGTCACCGAGATCGCTGCGGTGCATTCGGTGGCGGTGGACGTGCTGGTCGACCCGGCGAACCGGCTCACCTGGACGCATCCGGCGGGTTTCAGCGGGCCCGGATTCGTCGTCGGCGAACTGTTCATCTGGGGGTTCACCGCCTACCTGCTGGACGGCCTGTTCGACCTGGCCGGCTGGACGGTGCCCTGGGACGTCGAGCGCCTCTCCGATATTCCGGAACGGTTCCGGATCGGACGGCGGCGCTGACCCGCGCTCAGTTGCCGGGAGCGGTGTAGCTGGGGCCCGGGTTGCCGGCGGAGGTGAGGCTCGGAGCGGACTTGCGGGCCTGCTTGCGAGCGGCCGCCTCGGCTTCAGCCTCGGACACCCCCCGCTCGAGCGCCTGCTGGACGGCCTCGACCGAGCGCTGACCCTCGGCCACCGTCGCCTCGGGACCCTTCACCGACACCTTGTTCTTGCCGATCAACGCGAGAACTCCGGCGATCACGAACATCACCACGGCGACGATGCCCAGGCCGGTGGCCGCGGCCAGCAACGGCTGCCAGCCGAGCGAACTGGCGAAGAAGTAGCCCACCAGGGCGGACAGGCCCAGGAACAACAAGGAGATGCCGTTGACCGCGAAATAGCCGGCACCGCCGAGCAGGCCGGCACCGATGCCCACCGATTTCGCCTGCGGGACCAGTTCGGCCTTCGCCAGCTCGATCTCGCCGCGGACGATGGTGGTCAGGTCGGCCTGGATCGCCTTCACGGTATCCGCGATGTCTGCCTGGTTCGCCATGGTGGCTGCCTTTCGTCGCCTGTCGTGTTCAGCCTAGTGGTCGCGTCACCGCCTGTCTGGACCCCAACGGGGGATATCGGTGACGCCGTGCCGCGGTGATGAATCAGAGCGGGATGCGCAGACCGTCGTCGGGCAGATCGAGAGGCGCGGTGAGCTCGGTGTGATCGACCTCGGCCGACCAGCAGGTCACCCGGTAGGGCAGCAGCAGCGGCTCCGGGGGGCGGGCCGAGTTGTCGTACACACCGCCCACCTCATCCAGCAGCTGGGACCGGGTCTGCTCGTCCAGTTGTTGGGCCGCGGGCATCCGCGTCACCATCTCGACCAGGCCCGGCCGGTCGATCGGCACCCAATGCCGAAATGACCGGGTCTGCACCTGCGGGAAGTAGGCACTGTCTTCCAGCGCCTGCAGCGATTCGGTGCCGTAGGCGCCGCTCATCGCCTCCGGATCGAACTGTCGTACCGTGCGGACAAGGCGTTTCACCCATGGCACCGAGTCGTCGCGGACGGTGTAGGCGATGCCCAGCCGGCCGCCCGGACGCAGCACCCGGGCGAACTCGGACAGCGCCAGACCGGGTGCGAAGGTGTGGAAGTTCTGCGCCAGCAGCACCCGATCGAACGAGCACGGCGCCAGCGGCAGCGCCTCGGCCGCGGCAACCATCGGCAGCCCGGAGGGTGCGCGACGCAGCAGCGCCGAAACGGCGTCGCGGTCGCGATCGACCAGGGTCAGCCGGTGTCGGCCGCGTAGGTCGGAGGCGAAGGCTGCCGATGACTGCCCCAGGATCAGGGTGGGCCCTGCGGACGCGCCGACCAGCCAGGTCAGGGCGTCGGCCAGGGTCGAGGTGCTCACGGTGGCATCGTACGGGCCATCCACAGCCCGCAACGATTCTGAACACTTCCGGACGCCCAGTCGCACAGTGAGGACGTGGAAGCGACAGAAGTGGTCGTGGTGTCCGGCGGCGGCGAGGTATGCGACCTCGTCACAACAGCTGCGGCCGCGCTCGGGTACGGCACGACGGTATGCGAGCCGGAATCATTGGCCGGCCGCTGGGCCAGTGCCGGCACGATCTTCATCGGGCTCGACTCCGCCGCCGAGGTCGCGGCGCTCGAACTGGCGCGGCGTGAGCGGGTCTACCTGGTCGGTGCCGACACCGGCGCCGCGGCGCTGTGGTCGGTGCCGCTGGGGGCCGAGGTGATCGTGCTGCCGCAGGGCCGCGGCTGGCTGTCGTCGGTGCTGGCCGACCGGGTGGGCGGTGCCGGCGAGGTGGTCGCGGTGCTCGGCGGGTCCGGCGGGGTGGGCGCTTCGACGCTGGCCGCGGGCCTGGCGTGGCGGGCAGCCGATTCGGGTCGGTCGGTGGCGTTGGTGGACGCCGACCGGCTGGGTGGTGGAATTGATCTGCTGGTCGGGGCCGAGGGCGAACCCGGCTGGCGGTGGCCACGATTCGCGGCGGCGGACGGCGTGCTGGGTGATCTGCGCGAGTTCCTACCGGTGGTCGACCGAGTCAGCGTGGTGTCGATGGCACGGGGCGCCGACCTCGAACTGGGGCGCGAGGGGCTGGCCGCCGTGCTGGGTTCGCTGCGCCGGAATTTCGAGTTGGTAGTGATCGACCCGGGGCGCACCGGCTCGGCGGTCTGCCGGGAGGCGCTGCGGCAGGCCGGCCGGAGTCTGGTGGTGGTGGCCGGCTGCGTGCGCGGGGTGGCAGCGGCCGGGCAGGTGGTGCGTGCCTTGGCCCCACCTGCCGCGGAGGCGGTGGTGCGCCGGATGCCGGGGGTGCGGGTGCCCGACGATGTGGTGGAGGAGTCGCTCGGCCTACCGGTGAGCGCCTGGCTGCGGCACGATCCGAGCCTGGCAGTGGCGGCCGAGCGGGGCGAGCGGCCAGGGCTGTCCCGTCGGCGCGGCGGGCTGGGGCGGGTCTGCGAGCAACTGCTGGAGGCGTTGTGACCCAGCCGGCGGCGTCCGTTCCGGGCAGTGTCGCCGAGGTGCGGGCGGTGCTGGGCCGGGCCGGTGCCACCCCCGGCCCGGTCGAGGTTGCGGCGGCGCTGCGTGGACTGGGAGCACTGGTGTCGGAGGGCACCGTCCGCGACACGGTGGCTGCGCTGCGCCGGGAAAGTTCCGGCGCAGGGCCGCTGGAACCACTGTTGGCGATGCGCGGCGTGACCGACGTCCTGGTCAACGGGTATCGGCAGGTCTTCGTCGACCGCGGTGCCGGCCTCGAGCCGGTGGAGGGCGTCTTCGCCGACGAGGAAGAGGTGCGGCGGCTCGCCGTCCGGCTGGCCGCGGCGGTCGGCCGGCGACTCGACGAGGGCTCACCGTTCGTCGACGCCCGGCTGCCCGACGGCACCCGAGTGCATGCCGTCCTCGGCGTGCTCACCGATGTCGGTACCTGCCTGTCGCTGCGGGTGCCCGCACGCAAGGCGCTGACCTTGGACGACTGGGTGGCGAGCGGTGGCCTGCACCCGCGGGCGGCCGAACTGCTGGACGGGGTAGTGCAACGGCGCGTTGCCTTCCTGGTCTCCGGCGGAACCGGTTCGGGCAAGACCACCCTGTTGGCGAGTTTGCTCGGGCTGGTCGATCCCGGTCACCGCATCGTCATCGTGGAAGACTCGCGCGAACTCGCGCCTGCGCATCCACATGTGCTGCGACTGGAGGCCCGGCCGGCCAACGCCGACGGTGCCGGTGCGGTGCCGCTGGTGGCGTTGGTTCGCCAGGCGCTGCGAATGCGGCCCGATCGGCTGGTGGTGGGTGAGGTCCGTGGCGCCGAGCTGAGCGATCTGCTGACCGCACTGAACACCGGCCACGACGGGGGTTGCGGCACTCTGCATGCCAACTCGGCGGCAGACGTGCCGGCGCGGCTCGAGGCACTCGGTGTGCTGGGCGGGTTGCCGCGGGCAGCGCTGCACGCGCAGGCCGCGGCCGCGCTGGACGTGTTGGTGCACATCGCGCGCCTGCCTGACGGCACCCGCTGGGTGCGCGAGTTGCACGTGCTGGCCTGGGACGAGGCGTCCGGGCTGTGCCGTCCGGTGCCCGCCTGGCGCTTCAGTCGCGACGGTGCGCCGGTCGCCGGCCCGGGAGCTGTCCGGCTTGAGGAGTTGTTGCGATGACCGGCGTGGCGGCGCTGTTGGCGATCTGGTCGGTGTGGCTGTGGTGGCCGCCGGCATCGGCGCACCGGCTGCATCCGGCTGCTCGGTCCCGCGGGGTGCCCCGGGTGCGGGCGCCGGTCGTGCTCGGTGTCGTTGTGCTGGGGGCGCCGGTGCTGGGGGTCGTCCTGGACGGCGTCAGCGGTGCCGCGCTGGGCTGGGTGGTCGGAGTGCTGGGTGCCGCGGTGGCATGGACCGTCCGGCGTGCCCGCGCCGGCCGGCAGCGGTCGGCCGTCCGGGATCAGGTGGCTCGGGGGTGCAGTGAACTGGCGGGCTTGTTGCGAGCCGGGTACCCGCCGGGTCGAGCCTTGGAGATCGCCGGCCGCGACAGTCCGCTGCTGGCTGAGATCGCCGCCCATCGTCGGGTGGGCGGCGACGTGGCCGAGGCGTTGCGTGCCGCGGCGCGCCGTCCGGGCGCTTCCGGATTGGCCGGCCTGGCCGCCAGCTGGACGATCGCGGAACGGACCGGCGCGGCGATGGCCACCTCCCTCGACGATCTGGCGACGAATCTGGCCGCCGAACGCGACCTGGCTCGCACAGTGGGCACCGAGGTGGCTGCCGCCCGGCTGACCGGACGGCTGCTGGGCGGGCTGCCGCTGGTCGGCCTCGGCCTGGGGTATGCCGTCGGCGGCGATCCGATCGGCTATCTGACCGGATCGGCCGCCGGACTGGTCTGCCTGACGATCGGTGGCGGCCTGGCGGCTGTGGGGCTGGTGTGGAGCGACACGCTGGCCGACCGGGCGGGGCGATTGCGATGACGGCCGAGATGCTGCTCGGGATCGCCGTGGCCGCGTCGGCCGGTGCAGTGTTCCTCGTGGTGACACCCGATCGGCTGAGATCGAGTGCTCCCTCGGGCATGGCGCGGCGCGGCTCGACGCTGCCTGCTGCGGGCTGGCTCGTTCCGGCGCCCGGTGCGCCCGGCGCGGGCGTCCGGGTGTTGCTCGGCGCGGCGGCGGGTGGGGTGCTGATCACGACCGGTGTGCTCTCGGGTGTGCTGGGCGTCGTGGCCGCGATCGGTGCCGGTGTCGGCGTGTTCGTCGCCACCGGACGGCTCGGGTCTGCCGGCGAGGCGTCCGTCCGGGTCGAGTTGGCGTCCGCGCTACCGGTGATCTGCAGCCAGCTGGCGGTCTGCTTGGAGGCAGGGTTGCCGTTGCGTAACGCCGTCGCGGTGCTCGGTGCGTGTCTCGACGGCGAGCCGGCGCGGGTGCTGCGCCGCTTGGACGCCGCCGTCCGGCTCGGTGTGCCGGAGGAGCGGGCTTGGGCTGAAGTGGGCGGACAGCACCCCGAACTGGCCGGGTTGGCGCGCGAACTGCGGCACGCGGCGTCCGGTGGCGTCGCGCTCGCGCCCGCGCTGCGGCAGCATGCGGCGGAGGCCCGCGCCGTGATTCGCGCAACAGCGGAGTCACGAGCCCGGCGTGCCGGAGTGAGCATCGTCTTGCCGCTGGCGGTGTGCTTCCTGCCCGCGTTCCTGTTGATCGGCGTCGTGCCGGTGGTCGGCGGGGTGCTCAGCCGGCTGTTCGGCTGAGGTTATCCACAGGCCCGCCACCGAAGTGAACACTTTCCGGCCCAGGTGCCCAAGGTGAGGATGAACCCGGTGATAGCCGGGGTGAGAGGAGAGAACCATGCCCAACCAGTTGGTGGCCCGTCCCCACGACGAGCGGGGAATGACCACAGCCGAGTACGCCCTGGGAACGATCGCGGTGATCGCCCTGGTCGCCGCCGTCATCGCCTACGTGAGTGGCGATGCCTTCGACACACAGATCACGGTGATCTTCAAGCAGATCACCGACTGGATTCTGAGCTTCGTCGGGAAGTAGACGACCTGAGCGCGGTGGGCGGAGCGGCGGTCGTCCCGCCCACCGTGACCGAGACCGAAGGAGGGACGATGCGCGGCGAACGCGGCATGGTGAGCGTCGAGGTGGCTTTCGGGGCCCTGCTCTCGGTGCTGGTGGCGCTGGGGTTGTGTTACCTGATCGCGATCGTGGTGCAACTGGGCCAGTTGCAGGCGGTCGCCGGTGAGGTGGCCCGTCAGCAGGCCCGGGGCGACACGGCGGCGGCGCAGCGGGCCGAGGCCGATGCACCCGCCGGAACCCGGGTGCGGGTGAGCGGTAGCGGTGCCGATGTGGTCGTCGAGGTCGATGTGCCGGCACGACCCTGGGCGGGGATCCTGCCCGGCGTTGCGCTGCAGGCTCGGGCCGTCGTGGCCAAGGAGGGCTGAGATGATCCGCCGCTTGCTCAACGCCTCCCCTGGCGAGACAGGTGTTGCGACACCGCTGGTGGTACTCACCCTGATGGGGCTGGTGACACTGGCCGCGGTCGGGGTGCTGGCGCTGGCCTACTCGGCGACCGCTCGCTCGGTGCGGGCCGCCGCCGATCTGGTGGCGGTCTCCGGTGCGCAGGCGTACGCCCGCGGCGGCGATGCGTGCGACGAGGCGCGGCGGATCGCCGGGCGCAACCAGGTGGATGTGGCCGAATGCGAGGTGACCGGCGACCTGATCGACTTCGTGGTCGAGGTGCGGGTGTCCCACGGTGTCGGCTGGCGATTGCCCGGTCTGCCCAACACGGTCGGGGCGACCGC
The DNA here is from genome assembly GCA_039811845.1 of Micropruina sp. Classification (GTDB taxonomy): domain Bacteria; phylum Actinomycetota; class Actinomycetes; order Propionibacteriales; family Propionibacteriaceae; genus Micropruina. The sequence goes on from JBDHZN010000026.1 coordinate 9,651, forward strand.
CTACGCGGGCAATGTGACGGGTGCCCCGTGACCGGCCAGCAGCCCGCGCAACAGGGTCAGGGCGGTCCGCCGGTCGAGCGGCTGATTGCCCGACCCGCACCGCGGCGACACCACACAGCGGGGGCAGCCCTGTTCGCACTGACAGGCGGCGAGCAGTTCGGCGGTCGCGCCGAGCCAGCGTTCGGCGAGTTCGTAGGCCTGATCGGCGAACCCCGAACCACCGGGCAAGCCGTCGTGGACGAACACGGTCGGGGCACCGGTGTCGGTGTGGTGAGTGATCGACAAACCGCCGACGTCACCCGCATCGCACGCGGTGAAACGGGGCAGCAGCGCGATCGCCGCATGTTCGGCGGCGTGCAGTCCGCCAGCCAGATCACGCTCGGCCAGACCCATGGCGTCTGGCACCGTCCACCACAGGGCACGGGTGCGGAAGGTGCGGGCCGGCAGTTCGAGCGGAGAGGAGTCCCAGACCGTTCCGGTGGCGGCATCGCGGCGCAGGTAGCCGATGACCTGCGAGGTGAGCTCGACGGTGCCCGCGAACAACGACCCGCCGGCCAGGTCACGACGCCGGTCGGTGCCCAGCACGCGGACGCTCAGCTGCGTGGAGGGCTGGGTGAACCATTCCGCACGCACCTTGCTGCACATGGCGACGCCTGCGTCGAGGTCATAGTCGTCGACCAGCCACTGTTCGCCCTGATGCAGGTAGACCGCGCCGGCATGCACGGTGCGGTCGGCGGCGGCCGTGTCGACCTGTCCGATCACCCGGCCGGTGACAGCCTCGATGATCTCCACGCCGCTGCCGGCGATCGAGCGCAAGTCGATGCGATCGACGGCGCGGGTGGGGGAGGTCCAGAACCACGAGGCGCCGCGGCGGCGCAACACGCGGCCGGCGACCAGGCGGTCCAGCAGCCCGGTCATGGTTGGTCCGAAGAACTCCTCGTCGCCGGCGGTCACCGGCAGTTCCTGGGCGGCGGCAGCCAGGTGTGCGCCGAGAACGGCCGGCTGTTCGGGGTGCAGCACCGTCGTCTCTACCTCGGTGTCGAACAGGGCCTCCGGGTGCTGGCACAGCCAGCTGTCCAACGGGTCGGGTTTGGCGAGCATCACGGCCAGCGCGTCACGTCCGTCACGGCCGGCCCGCCCGGCCTGCTGCCACAACGAGGCCAGCGACCCCGGGAACCCGACGGTCAGCACGGCATCCATCCCGGTCACATCGACGCCGAGTTCGAGCGCGTTGGTGCAGGCCACACCGCGCAGCCGCCCCGACGACAGGCCGGCCTCGAGTTCGCGCCGGTCGGTGGCCAGGTAGCCGGCCCGGTACGAGGCGATCTCGTCCGGCACGATGCAGTGCCGGCGGGCCTGCTCGGCGACCAGCTCCGCCTGCACCCGCGAGGTGGTGAACGCCAACGCCTGCGCCCCCGAATCGACCAGCCGGGCAAGCATGCCGGCCGCCTCACGGTGCGGGTCGCCGTCGCCCTGCCAGACGACGAAGTCGAGCGCTGGGCGGCTGGAGGTGTCGTTGTCGACCGCCAGCACGTCGTCGATACCGGCGAGTCGGGCGAGGTGATCGGCTGGTGTCGCGATGGTGCCCGAGGCAGATATGAAGACCGGGTCGGTGCCGTAGTGCCGGCAGATCCGCCGCAGCCGCCGCAGCACGCTCGCCACGTGGGCGCCGAACACACCGCGGTAGCGGTGCGCCTCGTCGACGACCACGTAGCGCAGCGACCGCAGCAGACCCTGCCAGCGTTCGTGGGCCGGCAGCACGCTGCGGTGCAGCATGTCGGGATTGGTCAGCACGAAGGTGGCGAAATCACGGGCGAACCGGCGCTCGCCGAGCTCGGAATCACCGTCGAGGGTGGACACCCGCCACGATGCCCCGCCCAGCGCGGCGGCTCGTTTGGCCTGGTCATGGGCGAGTGCCTTGGTGGGTGCCAGGTAGAGAGCGGTGTGGGCCCGGTCGGGGCGTGCCCACCGATGTCGCCCGGCATCGGTACCGACCCGGCCCTCCGCGGTGGCGGCGATGATCGGCAGCAGATAGGCCAGCGACTTGCCCGAACCGGTGGCGGTGCTGAGCGCGACATGCCGGCCCTCGAAGGCTGCCCGCGCGGCCAGGCTCTGGTGCTGCCACAGGGCCCGGACGCCCTGCGCGGCGAGGGTGTCGCGAACGGGCTGCGACACCCAATCGGGTACGGATGCCAGCACGCCCGGCCGCGCTGGACGTCGATGGACATGGCGCACCTGCGCCTCGCCCTCGATCCACTCCGGAACGGCCATTGCCTCAGGGTGCCACGAGCCTCGGACAGAACCAGGAACTCGACACGTGCGTCGCCGTTCCGTTGCAGATCGTCAGCAGCACCTGCATGTGTCGCAGGGTGCGCGCTGCCTCGTCCGATGGTGCGAGGGCAAGCGGGTCGGCGTCCAGCAACACCAGGTCGCCCGGCTCGCCGGGTCGCAGGCGGCGTCCGTCGACCGAGGCCGCGAGCGCCTCCCGTGGACTGAGCGCATGCTCGGGGTGCCATCCGGGTCGCTCGTCCCCGCTGCGATGGACGGCGCAGGCCATCGCCAACCAGGGGTCGAGTTCGGCCACCGGGGCGTCCGAACCAAGCGTCAGCCGCACCCCGGCGTCCGCCAGCACGCGCAGCGGGAACGATCGTCCAGCGCGCTCGGCGCCCCAGATCTGGTCGGTGAGGTCGCGATCGTCGAGCAGGTGGGCGGGCTGCACGCTGGCCCGCAGGCCCAGCGCTGCCATCCGTTCGGCGTCGCCCCAGGTCACCAGCTGGGCATGCTCCACCGAACCCCGGCCGCCACCGGCGGCGAAAGCATCCAGGACGGCGGCGTTGGCACGGTCACCGATCGCGTGCAGCGCCATCTCGAGGCCGGCGGCGGTGGCCCGATGGATGAACTCGACGAGCTCGGCCACGGAGTAATTGGCCACGCCACAGGGATGATCCGGGCTGGCCGGACCATCGGAGTACGGCTCCTGGGTCCACGCGGTGCGGGTGCCCAGCGAACCGTCAGTGATCACCTTGAGCGGACCCATGGTGGCCAACCCACCGGTGCCGGGCAGCGGGTCGCCGGTGCGCAGGCCGGCCGCGATCACCTGGTCCAACTGATGGGGGTAGACGGCGGTGCGCACCCGCAGCGGTCCCACCCCGGCGGCGAGCCGGAGCGGCCAATCCACGAAGCTGTCGGCGAACTCGAAATCGACCAGGCCGGTGATGCCTTTGGCCGCCAGCGCGGCGATCGGATCGATGAAGTCCGCAGGTCCGGGCACGGCGCCGGGTAGTTCGTCCAGCCGACGCAACAGGCCGAACCACTCGTTCTCACTCACCGCGCCGTCTCTGGCCGGCTCGCCGAGCAAAGTGAGGGCCGCAGTGTTCAGCCAACCGCTGTGCGCGTCGCCCGAGATCAACACCACCGGCGTCGCGCCACTGATCGTGTCCAGCGCGGCGACGGTGGGCTGCCGAGACCAACCGGCCGAGCGAAACCCGAACCCGAACAAGGTGCGGTCAGGGTGCCGCCGGGCCAGCTCGGCGAGCGGTTCGCGGAGCCGCTTCAACACCTCGTCGGGCTCCGGGATACCGCCCAACTGCACCATCCGGGCGGTCCGCACCCATTGGGTGGCGTGCACATGGGCGTCCCACAACCCGGGGATCGCCCAACGGCCGTCACCGTCGATCTCCTCGACACCGGATATCGGCATCAGGTTGGCGCCGACCTCGGCGATTACGCCGTCCGAGATCAGCACATCGCGCAGTTCGCGCGACGCCAGGGATGCACCGTCCAGGTCGACGATCCGCACCTGCCGCACCAGCACCGATCCAGTCACGCGCAGCAGCGTAGAGCTCCGTTGATCGACCTTGTCGAAATCGGGTGAGAGGTCTCGACAAGCTCGGCCAACGGAGGTGTGGCAGGCTGCCGGTGTGCTCGAACCCTCCGTCGCCCACGACCTCGCCGCGCGGCTGCGCGACACCGGCTACAGCTACGACGCGGTGGCTGAGCGACTCGGCACGCCGGGTCTGGACGGGCTGGCCCGCAACGCCACCATCCCCGCCGATCGGGCACTCGCTGGCGCGACCGATCCGCAGGCCACTCTGATCAGGGCCTTCGCGCTGCAACAGGACGTCCCGCGCACCGACCTCGCAGCGGCACTGGGTGACCTGGACCGCCTCGGCCCGATCCTGGACGCCGCTTCCGACGACACTGTTCGGGCCGCCATCGAGATCCGGCCCTACGCCTTCACCGACGATCACGGCGAGCACTCCGGCTGGCTGGCCTCCGACCTCACCCCCACCCTCGACGGACGCCTCGCCGCGCCGCGCGACGACTTCGTCCTCGGTCTCTCCCCGGCCTCGGTCACCCTGGCCCAGCTCACCATGCGCACCCCGCGCGGACGCGCCCTCGACCTGGGCGCCGGCTGCGGCATCCAGTCGGTGCACCTGGCCAGCCACGTCGACCAGGTCGTCGCCACCGACCTCAACCCGCGGGCCTGCGCGATGACCGCCCTGACCGCAGCCCTCAACGACCTCACCGTCGACGTCCGCCAAGGTTCGCTGTACGAACCGGTCACCGGCGAGGGCTTCGACCTGATCGTCACCAACCCGCCCTATGTGATGGCGCCGCCCGACGCCTCCCGGCTGGTCTACCGGGAGGGGTCGTTCACCGCCGACGGCCTGGTCCGCGCGGTCGTCACCGGTGCGGCGACACAGCTCAACCCCGGTGGAGCGCTGCACGTGCTGGGCAACTGGGCGATCACCGCCGACCAGCCCTGGCAGGACCGGCTGGCCTCGTGGATCACCCCCACCGGCTGCGATGCCCTGGTGCTGCAGCGGGAACAGCTCGACCCGTTCGAGTACATCGAGATCTGGCTCGCCGACGCCGGCCTGGTCGGCACCCCTGACTACGCGAAACGCTACGCCGAATGGGGCGACTACTTCGACGCCCTCGGCATCGTCGGAGTCGGCCTGGGCTGGCTCACCCTCTACCACAGCGGCAACGCACAACCTGAGCTGCGCTTCGACGACTGGCCCCACCAGGTGCAGAGCGGCCTGGGGGAGGCGTTCGCCGAGTTCCCGGACGCCGTCCGCGCGGCCCATCTGCCCGACGACCAGCTGCTGGCCAGCACTCTCACCCTCGATTCGGCCGTCACCTCCGAAGCACTCGGACGCCCCGGCGCGGCCGACCCCGAACACCTCGTCTTCCGCCGCGGCACCGGTTTCGGACGGGCCGTCGAGGTCGACACCGCACTGGCGGGAGTGGCCGGCGCCTGCGACGGTGAGCTGCCGCTCGGCGTCCTGATCGACGCCGTCGCCGACCTGCTGGACGCCGACGCCGCGGCGCTCCGGGCCGACCTGCTGCCCCGACTGCGCCCGCTGATCGCCGACGGCTTCCTGCGTCCGGTCGACCGCCGCTGAACCACGGTCGAACCGGGCAGGTGGCCGAGGGTTCGATCTTTGTGGTTACCATTCCCCCGTGAGGCCGCCGTCGCGGCCCGTCATCCCGCGCATCGAGGAAATCCACGTGGCAACTGCAGGCAAGACCCGGCTCGTGATCGTCGAGTCACCCGCCAAGGCGACCAAGATCGCCAGCTTCCTCGGCAACGGCTATGTCGTCGAGTCGAGCCGTGGCCACGTCGCCGACCTGCCCACGGGGGCGGCCGAAGTGCCCGCCAAGTACAAGGGCGAGAAGTGGGCGCGCACCGGCGTCAACGTCGAAAACAACTTCGAGCCGTTGTATGTGGTGGCGGCCGACAAGAAGGGCACCATCCGCGACCTCAAGGCGAAGCTGGCGGGCGCCGACGAACTCCTGCTGGCCACCGACGAAGACCGCGAGGGCGAGGCCATCGCGTGGCACCTGCTGCAGCAGCTGAAGCCGAAGGTGCCGGTCCGCCGGATGGTCTTCCACGAGATCACCCCGCAGGCCATCGCCGAGGCGGTGGCGAACCCGCGCGACCTCGACACCGACCTGGTCGACGCCCAGGAGACCCGCCGCATTCTCGACCGGCTGTACGGCTACGAGGTGTCCCCGGTGCTGTGGAAGAAGGTTATGCCGCGGCTGTCGGCAGGCCGCGTCCAGTCGGTGGCGACCCGGTTGGTGGTCGACCGGGAACGGCAGCGGATGGCCTTCCGATCCGCCAGCTACGCCGGCATCGAGGCCAAGCTGAACGCCGGGGCGGACGCCGAACCGCCCGTCTTCACCGCCACGCTGCAGCAGATCAGCGACCTGCGCGTCGCCCAGGGACGCGACTTCGACCCGCAGGGCAACCTGACCGGGAAGGGCCTGTTCCACCTCTCCGCCGAGCAGGCCGAGACGCTGGCCGCCGCCCTGGAAAAGGCGGCCTTCGCGGTGGCGTCCGTCGAAGCCAAGCCGTACACGCGGCGTCCGTATGCCCCGTTCCGGACCACCACCTTGCAGCAGGACGCCGGGCGCAAGCTGGGCTTCACCGCCGAGCGCACCATGCGGGTCGCCCAGGATCTGTATGAGCGCGGCTTCATCACCTATATGCGTACCGACTCGGTCACCCTGTCGGGGACCGCGATCAACGCGGCCCGCACCCAGGTCAAGCAGCTGTTCGGCGGCAAATACCTGCCGGAGAAGCCGCGCGTCTACACCTCCAAGGTGAAGAACGCCCAAGAGGCGCACGAGGCGATCCGGCCGGCGGGCGAGACGTTCCAGATCCCGTCCGAGACCGGGCTGAACGGCGACGCGTTCCGGCTCTACGAGTTGATCTGGAAGCGCACCCTCGCCTCGCAGATGGCGGACGCCGTGGGCGAGACGGTCAGCGTCCGGATCGGCGCCACCCTGCCGCAGCGGATCGCGGTCACCGACGCCACCACCGGCGAGATCACCGAGACCGGACGCTGCACCTTCGGCGCCTCGGGCCGCACCATCACCTTCCCGGGCTTCCTCAAGGCCTACGTGGTCGGCGTCGAGGACGACGAGACTTCCGACGACGCCCAGGCCCGGCTGCCGCAACTGGTCGCCGGTGCCGCCCTCAACCCTGAGGAACTGAAGGCGCTCAGCCACGACACCCGTCCGCCGGCCCGCTACACCGAGCCGTCGCTGGTGGCGAAGCTGGAGGAGCTGGAGATCGGCCGGCCCTCCACCTACGCGTCGATCATCCGCACCATCACCAGCCGCGACTACGTCTTCAAGAAGGGTTCGGCGCTGGTCCCGACCTGGCTGGCGTTCGCCGTCACCCGGCTGCTCGAAGAGCACTTCCCGCGGTTGGTCGACTACACCTTCACCGCCGCGCTGGAGGAGACGCTCGACGACATCGCCAGCGGTCAGGCGGCTCGGCTGCAGGTGCTCAACGACTTCTACTTCGGGGCCGAGGGAGCCACCCACGAGGGTCTGCACGCACTGGTCAACGAGCTCGGTGAGATCGACGCCCGCGGCCTTTCCACCTACCCGCTGGGTGATTCCGGCATCGCGGTGCGGGTCGGCCGCTACGGCACCTATGTCGAGGACGCCGAGGGTCGCCGGGCGAACGTGCCCGAGGATCTGCCGCCCGACGAGCTCACCATCGAGCACGCCAAGGAGTTGCTCGACCAGCCGGCCGGTGAGGAGCGCGAACTGGGTGTCGACCCGGCGACCGGACGCCAGATCGTCGCCAAGTCGGGCCGCTACGGACCTTACGTGACCGAGGTGCTCGAGGAGGGTGCGCCGAAGTCGGCCAAGCCGCGGACCGGTTCGCTGTTCGCCTCGATGAGCCTGGAGACCATCGGCCTGGACGACGCGCTGAAGCTGCTCAGCCTGCCACGGGTGGTCGGCACGTCCGCCGACGGCGTGGAGATCACCGCCCAGAACGGCCGGTACGGTCCGTACCTGAAGAAGGGCACCGACTCGCGTTCGCTGACCTCCGAGGAGCAGATCTTCGACATCACCCTGGAGCAGGCCGAAGAGATCTACGCCCAGCCCAAGACCCGGGGCCGCGCGCGGGCCGCAGCCGGTCCGCTCAAGGAACTGGGTGCCGATCCGGCGACCGGCAAGCCGATGGTGATCAAGGACGGCCGGTTCGGCGCCTACGTCACCGACGGCGAGATCAACGCCACCCTGCGCAAGACGGACTCGGTGGAGGCGATCACCGCCGAACGGGCCGCCGAACTGCTGGCCGAGAAGCGGGCGAAGGGCCCGGCCCCGAAACGCACCACCACCCGCCGGACGACCACCAAGCGCGCCACGACGACCAAGCGGGCGCCGGCCAAGAAGAGCTGATCGAATGGGGCGGCACGGCGAGGTGCTGCGGTTCGAGCTGCCGCTGACCGCGGTGGTGGACGGCCTGACCGGGCCGGCGACCGGCATTCATCGATTGATCGGACGGCCGTCCGTCGAGTCGACCGCGACCGTCATCGACACCGTCGACCGTCGGCTGCTGTCCTGGGGGGTGGAGCTGTCCCGGGTGGCCGAGACGGGCCGCTGGACGTTGCGGGCGCCCGGCTGGGAGCCGGTGCTGAGGGCCGAGCGGACGATGCCGCAGGCCGAGGAGGACATTCCGTCGGAGCTGGCGGTGCTGCTGGTGCCGTTCCGGCGCAGCGGAATCCTCGCCCCGGTGCTGGAGGCGGCCTCGGTGCGACGCCGGTTCGCGCTCGTCGACCAGGCCGGCGGCACGCTCGGCGACCTGCTCGATGAACGGGTCCGGGTCGGACAGCACGCCGGCCAACTGCAGGCCTTCCGGACCGTCACCCTGACCACCACCGCGCCCGTCGATGCAGCCGTCCGGGAAGTTTTCCTCACCGCCTTCGCGGACGCCGGCGGCACCCTGATCGACCGCCCCCCGGCGCTCGCCGACCGGCTGGGATTGACCCACTCCAGGCCGGCGGAGGGTGGTCCGTCACCGCGGATGCCGATCGAGGACTTCGTCGCCGACCAGCTGCATGCCCGGTGGCGCCGGCTGTTGCGTGCCGACCTGGTCGTCAGGACCACCGACGGCACCGACGCCGAGTTGCGCGACGGCGTCCGGTCGTTGCGGCAGGAACTCGCCGCGCTGGCCCCGCTGTTCGCCACGGACTGGCTGGCGGCTGCGGAGCGGCGGCTGGACGCGGCCCTGCTCGATCCGCGTCCGCTGCCCCGCACCGAGCGCTGGCTACGCATTCTGGACCTGCTCGCCGAAGCCGCGACCGAACCCCCGCTGCCTCAGGTGGCCGGACGGCTCACCGGCCCGGTGCTGGCCCAGGAGCTTGAGGCGATCGTCCGCACCATGCGCGATCAGTGCCACACCCTGGACAGCTACAGCGACGATGCCCGCTGGGCGCGCGCCGACCAGATCGCCCGGCGCGCACTGACCCTCTCCCGGCTGTCCCGCCGGGTCTTCGGCAAGCACGCCAAACGGCTGACCCGTCGGCTGTCGGCGATCGTGGCGCCGCTGGACGCCACCGTCCGGCCCGACCCGACGGCGCTGGCCCGTGACCTGCACGGCCTGACCGCTACCGAGATCTTCGAGGCCGGACGCGGCTACGAACGGACCATGCTGGCCGTCGACTACGCCCGCGAGCAGTTCGTCCGCGAATGGCCCGGGTTGTGGCACAAGCTGCGGACGCGGGTGATCCGGCCGCGCGCGCCGCATTACCGCCCACCGACGCCGACCGAACTGCCTGCGCCGGCCGAGGGCATGGAAGCGAGAGAGCGATGAGCAGCGGGCTGTTCGTGGTCTTCGAGGGCGGCGACGGCGTCGGCAAGTCCACCCAATGCCGGCTGCTGGCCGAGTGGGCGCGCAGCCGTGACGTCCCGGCCCGGCTGACCTTCGAGCCGGGCGACACCGCCGCCGGACGGATGATCCGCCGGATCGTCCTCGATCCGGCGACGGGTGACCTCGATCCGCGGGCGGAGGCCCTGCTGTACGCCGCCGACAAGGCACATCACTTGTATCAGGTGGTGCGTCCGGCACTCGAGCGCGGCGAACTGGTGATCTGCGACCGCTACGTCGACTCGATGCTCGCCTACCAGGGCGCCGGCCGGGTGCTGGACCTGGCCGAGGTGGCCGAGATCGCCCGCTGGGCGACGGCGGGGCTGGTGCCGGACCTGACCGTGCTGCTCGACCTGGAACCGGAGCGGGCCGTGGCCACCATCGCCGACCCGGACCGCGTCGAGGGTGCCGGCGCCGAGTTCCACCGGCGGGCCCGGGCGCTCTTCCTCGAACTGGCCGCACAGGCACCCGAGCGTTATCTGGTGCTGCCGGCGCGGCGTCCGGCCGACTGGATCGCCGAACAGGTGCAGAGCAGGGTGGTGGCGCTGTCGTCGGCGCCGACATTGTCAGAGTCGACTGGCAGGATCACCCCATGACGGTGTGGGCGGATCTGGTCGGACAGGACCGGGTGGTCGAGGTGCTGCGCCGAGCCGTCGCGGGCGACGCGCACGCGATGACGCATGCCTGGTTGGTCACCGGCCCGCCCGGGTCGGGCCGGTCGAACGCGGCCCGGGCCTTCGCTGCCGCGCTGCAGTGTGAGCGGGGCGGCTGCGGTGAATGCTCGGCCTGCCGGACGAGCCTGTCGGGCGCCCATCCCGATGTGACGCTGGTGCGCACCGAGCAGCTGTCGATCGGTGTCGACGAGGTACGTGACCTGGTCCGCCGGGCCGCCATGTCGCCCACGCTGGGTCGCTATCAGGTGCTGGTGGTCGAGGACGCCGATCGGGTCACCGAGCGTGGCGCCGACGCCTTGCTGAAGAGCATCGAAGAGCCGGCCACCAAGACGGTGTGGTTGTTGTGCGCGCCCACCCCCGACGACGTGGTGGTGACGATCCGCTCCCGATGCCGGCGGATCGAACTTTCCACGCCCAGCGCCGCCGCGGTCGCCGAGCTGCTGGTGCGCCGCGACGGGGCGTCCCCCGAACTGGCCGAGTTCGCCGCCCGGGTGGCACAGGGTCACATCGGCCGAGCCCGAATGCTGGCCCGCAATGAGGCGGCCCGCGCCCGCCGCGCTGAACTGCTCACCCTGCCCGGACGTCTCACCTCGCTCGGCGAGTGCCTGACCGCGGCCGCCGAACTGGTCGACTCCGCGACCCAGGAGGCGTCCGCCACCACCACCGAACTTGACGCCCGCGAGAAGGCAGAGCTGTCCGAGGCGCTCGGCTTCGGCACCAAAGGCGCCCGGCCACGCAATGCTCAGGCGGCGCTTCGTGAACTCGACGAGCAGCAGAAGGCGCGCGCCAAACGGCTGCAACGCGACGCGCTCGACCGGGTGCTCACCGAGCTCACCACCTACTACCGCGACGTGCTGCTGGTGCAGTCCGGGGTGGCGGCCGAGCTGATCAACGCCGAGTTGCGGGCCGAGATCGAAGCGGTTGCGCGCCGCGACGCTCCCGAGGCGACGCTGCGCCGGATCGACGCCATCCTGGCCTGCCGCGAGGCCCTCGAGGGCAACGTGGCGCCGCTGCTGGCGTTGGAGTCGCTGCTGGTGACCATCGCCGGCCGACGCTGATCAAACGCTTCCTCAATCGCCGGACGTGCGAGTGTCGGTCGGCTGGCCGGAGCACCTCAACGGGCACGATGGAATCCACCCTGCGTAGGAGGACCATGACCGACACGGATCAGCACACGTTCCCGTTCGGCTTCACCGAAGAGGACGAGCCCACCCGGCGCCGCGCACCCAAGCTGCCGGCACCGCCCAGCGCCACACCCGACGCACGGACGGCACGGACACCCGACGACGGCATCTTCCGGTCGGGCGCGGCGGCATCGTCGCCGGCGGTGGCGCCCACCGCCGTGATGGAGGTACCCGCCGAGCCGACGGAGGAGGAGCGCAAGCTCGCCGCCGAGCGGGCGGCGCGTCGGGAGGCCCGTGAGGCGGCGCTGGCCGCCCCCGACGCCCGGGCTGAGCCGACCCCGGAGCCCGTCGTGGTGACCCGGCGCACCACCGACCGTTTCCTCGGCGCCTTCTCGCTGTTCCTGGTCCGTCTCGTCGTCGCCGCGATCATGGCTGTGCACGGACTGGCCTTCGTGACCGATCCGATCGCCGCCCAGGAACTCTTCGCCACGACGATCATTCCCGAGCCGGCGCTGATGGCCACCATCACCGGGTTCGCCTCGCTGGCCATCGCTGTGTCCCTGGTCTTCGGCCTGCTCACGCGGGTCGCCGGACTGGGCGTGCTGCTGATCGCCGGCGGTGCACTGACCTTCGTGCTGTGGGGCAACTGGAGCCCGTTCGTCGCCGGCCGCGCCGGCTTCGTCGGTGAACTCGAGCTGCTGCTGGCCGTGGTCGGCCTGCTCTTCCTGTGCGTCGGCGGCGGCGGATTCAGCCTCGACCGCAGCTTCCGCAAGAGCCGGGAGAGCAGCAGCCGCTGAGTTTCGCCGGCGTAGGCCGAGTGTCGTCGGTCGAGCTTGTCGAGACCTCGACCGACCGGTTCAGTGGGGTGAGTAGGAGTCGGCCACTAGATTGTGCCCGTGCGCATCTCCTCCCGTTGGGCCGTCGGCGTCGCCGCGCTCCTCGTCCTCGCGGGGTGTGTGCCGGGCGCGGGCCCGACCCAGCCGGCACCCAGTGCTCCGGCCGCGACGCCGTCCGGGCCGGTGATCGGGATCTCGCAGACCCCGGGCTTCGAGGTGGATCGGCCGCAGCTGCCGCCGTCCACGGCGCGTCCGGACGGCTTCACCGAGGCACCTGAGGGCGGCATGGACGGGTACCTGAAGCAGGCCGTCCAATGGCGCACCTGCGCCGAGCGGTACCAGTGCGCGAGCATCGTGGCCCCGCTCGACTACGCCAACCCGTCCGCGCAGGCGATCACGCTCGCCCTGGCCCGCAAGCCGGCGACCGCCACCCCGAAACTGGGCACGCTGTTCATCAACCCCGGCGGGCCGGGTGCCTCCGGACGCAACATGGTCACCTACTTCGCCTCGAAGGGGCTCGAACAGTACGACATCGTCGGCTGGGATCCGCGCGGCACCAACGCCTCCACCCCGGTGCGCTGCTTCGACGACAGCCAGACCGACGCCTACAACCAGCTCGACTCTTCGCCCGACGACGCCGCCGAGACCAACGCCCTGCTGGTCGGCACCTACGAGTTCGCGAAGTCGTGCTGGGAGCACAGCGGCGGGTTGCTGGAGCACATCTCGACGATCGACACCGCCCGCGATCTCGACCTGATGCGGGTACTTGTCGGTGACGACAAGCTCTCGTACGTGGGCTACTCCTACGGCACCCAGATCGGCGCCGTCTACGCCGACCTGTTCCCGCAGCGGGTCGGACGGTTGGTGCTGGACGCCGCCGTCGACATCA
>JBDHZN010000027.1:0-22829 GCA_039811845.1 Micropruina sp.
GAGGGCAGCGGCTACTTCTCGCCACTCAAGGTCTACGAGTACCTGGCCGCCGGCCTGCCCGTGGTGGCCAGCGCGACCGGTCAGCTGCCGTCCGCCCTGGACGGCGGCCGGCTGGGCCGGCTGGTCCGCCCCGGTGACGCCGACGCCCTGGCCGCGGCGCTGACCGAGTTGCGGTCGGACGCCCGCCGCCGCGCGGAACTGCGCACCGCCGGCCGACGGCAGGTGCTGGAACGGCACACCTGGGCGCAGGTGGTGCAGCGGACGCTGGCGCACCGAGCCGGACGGCGGGCGGCGTGATGGCGCGACCGACCACATTGCGACAGGCCTGGCCGGGGCTGAGGTCGACCGCCGTCCGGTTCCGCGACCACATCCGGCAACAGCGCGGGCTGCTGGCCGGGGGACTGCTGGCGTTGATCGCCGAGGTCGGCTTCCGGCTGCTCGAGCCGTGGCCGCTGGCCTATGTGATCGATGCGCTGGTGGCGTCGTCCGGCTCCGATCTGGCGACCCGCGGGGTCGGAACCACCGACCTCACCGTGCTGATCGCCGTCTGTGCGCTGGCCGTGGTGGCGGTGGTCGCACTGCGGGCGCTGATGTCGTACCTGATGACGATCTGTTTCGCGCTGGCCGGCAACCGGGTGCTGACCCGCGTCCGGGCAGAGCTGTACGCACACCTCAACGCGCTGTCGTTGAACTTCCACGACCGCCGCCGCACCGGTGACCTGGTCACCCGGGTGACCGGCGACGTGGGCCGGCTGCAGGAGGCGGCGGTCACCGCGATGGTGCCGCTGGTCGGCAACCTGCTCACCCTGGCCGGCATGCTCGTGGTGATCACCGTGATGGATTGGCAGCTGGCGCTGGTGGTGCTGCTGGTGTTCCCACTGTTTGGCCTGCTCAGCGTCCGATTGACCCGCAGGATCGCGGGCGTCTCGCGGCAGCAGCGCGCCGCCGAGGGCAACCTGGCCTCGCTCGCCACCGAGTCGCTCAGTTCGATGGTGGTGGTGCACAGCTACTCGCTCCAGTCGCGGCTGCAGGAACGGTTCGGTGGCAGCAACCAGCGCAGCCTGGCCGACGGTGTCAAGGCCAAGAAGCTGTCCGCCGGGCTGGAACGCAAGACCGACGTGCTGGTGGGTGTGGCGACCGGGCTGGTGCTGGCTTTCGGTGCCCACCAGGTGCTCAACGGCCGGCTGACCCCCGGTGAGCTGACCGTCTTCCTGACCTACCTCAAGACGGCCTTCAAACCGCTGCGGGACATAGCCAAGTACACCGGCCGGATCGCCAAGGCGGCCGCCTCCGGCGAACGGATCATCGACGTGATCGACGAGCGGATCGAGATCACCGACGCCAGTTGGGCACGGCCGGCGCCGGTGTTCCGCGGCTACGTCGACTTCGACGACGTCCAGCTGTCCTATCGCCCCGGACATCCCGTTCTGCGCGGGCTGAGTCTCAGCGTGCGGCCCGGACAACGGGTGGCGGTGATCGGGCCGTCCGGTGCCGGCAAATCGTCGCTGATGGCGCTGCTTTGCCGGCTTCGCGATCCCGATCTCGGCCGGGTCCGGATCGACGGGCACGATCTGGCCGACCTCACCCTGGAGTCGCTGCGCAGACAGATCTCGATCGTGCTGCAGGAGAGCGTGCTGTTCGCCTCGACGATTCGTGACAACATCGCGCTCGGCTCGCCGGAGCGGGTCACCGACGAACAGATCGAGGCCGCGGCGCGGCTGGCCGGCGCACACGAGTTCATCTGCGGGTTACCCGACGGCTACGACACCGTGGTCGGGGAACGCGGAGCCACCTTGTCAGGAGGTCAGCGGCAGCGCATCGCCATCGCCCGCGCCGCCATCCGGGACGCACCGATCGTCATCTTGGACGAGGCACTCACCGGGCTCGATGCGGAGACCGCGGGCGAGGCCGGCGCGGCGCTCGACCGGCTCACGGCGGGCCGGACCACCTTCGTCATCACCCACGATGTGAGTGCTGCGACCGGCTGCGACCTGGTGGTCCGCCTGGAGGGCGGTCGGGTGCAGGCCTGTGGCAGCCCGGACGAGGTGTTGCCCGAGGTGACTCGACTCACCTCGGCACGGACGGCGCGATGAGCCTCGGGTCGCTCGGCCTGACCGACCCGTCGGTGCCCGGCGTGGCGCTGATCGGTGACGGTGCCCGGCTGAGAGAGGTCGTGGCCGAGGCCGGCGAACAGCTGATCGACCGCCAATACCTGCGCTACAAGCCCGGCACCAGCCTGGTCGCCGGGCTGACCCTGTCCTCAGGGCCGGGATTCGCCTACGCGGTCGGCGCCGACGCGGCAGCCAAGCTGCACAAGACCCTTGACCGGGCACCCAAGGGCTCGGTGCTGTGGCGGTCGCGGACCGAGAGTGTGGTGATCGCCAGGGCGGCGGCCGACCGAGACCTGCCCGGGCTGACCCGGATGGAACGGCTTGCCCGGACGCTGCCCGAGCTGGCCGGGCTGACCCGCTGGGCGACGCTGGCGTACAAGCCGCAGCGCCGCTGGGTCGCGCGCCCGCTCGACGGTTGCTGCCCGTTGCCGTTCGTGGTGCGGGCCTATCGGCGGGCAGATCTGCGGGATGCGATGGCCGGCTGGGAGCTGGCCGCCGAGGTGGCCGCGCGCGGTTCCGGGCTGGTGCTGCCACGGATCCTGGCCCGGGACGAGCGGCGCGGCAGCGCGGTGGTCTCTTGGTTGCCGGGCACGTCGCTGGACCGGTTGCTCGCCGACGGCTCGACTGCCGGTGACGCGCTGACCCGGGTAGGAACTCAGCTCGCCCAGCTGCACGGCGGCCTGCCGGCGCGTCCCGGAGACGGAGTGGCCGGACGGCTGCGGGCAGCCGGCGTGGTGCTGCGTGAGCTGGCGGCGGTCCTGCCCGACTGCCGCGCCAGTGCCGTTGAGGTGCTCCGTAAGCTGACCGCCGCGGCGCCGACCAGCCGTCTGCTGCGGCCTGTGCATGGCGACTTCTCTGCCGACCAGGTGATTGTCGACGCCGATGGCGTGGTGGGCTTCACCGACTGGGATCGAGGTGGCTGGGGAGATCCCGGCGGCGACCTGGGCACCCTGTGCGCTGCAGGTTTGTCCCGGGCCGGACATAACGCGGTGCTGGCCGGCTACGCCGACGTCCGGGACCTGCCGGCGGACATCGACTGGCATGCCGCTCTCAGCCGGCTGCTCCGGATCACCGAGCCGCTGCGGCAGTGCCGTCCGGCCTGGCGCGGCGAGATAGCGGCCCGACTGGATGCGCTCGAGGAGGCGATGGGATGACCCGGTTCGAGGACGTTCAGGCCGAGATCGAGGCGGCCGGGCTGCGGCTGCGCCGGTCGTGGCCGCGCTCGGATCGGCATCTGCTGCTCGATCTGGATTCCGGCGACAGCGGCGCGCTGGCCGGTCAATGGTTCGCCGACAGGTCCACGGCAGCCCAGGTGGCGGCGGCAACCCGCGGATCGCGGAGGTCGGGACGGGTCGTCCTGCAACCGGATGGTGCCGACCAGGTGCTCACCGGGTTGGCGAGGTTGGTGCGTCGGCCGGCCAACCGCTTGATCGCCCACCGCCCCGAACGCCGGGCGGTGATCGCACTCGACGACGATGCCCGGTTCGCCAAGCTGGTCGACGGCCGCCGCCGGGCAGAACGCATCCGGCAGGGTCTTCGACGGGTTGCCCGGCTGCCGATCCGCACCCCGAAGCTGGCCGGCGACGATGAGGGTCCGCTGGTGATCACCGAGGCGCTACCCGGGCGTCCGCTGACGATGCTGCTCGGCGCTTCGACACCGCGGATGCTCGCCGCGGTCGGGGAGGCGTTGGCCCGACTGCACGCCTGTGACCCCCTGCCCGGCACCAGGCCACACGGCCCGGCGGACGAGTTGGCCGTGACCATCGGGTGGGAAGAACGAGCGCGGTCCTACGGGCTGTCCCTGCCCGAGCCGGACGACGTGCCGCTGCCGCCGACGGCGCCGCGTCCGGTCCCGATCCACCGCGATCTCCACGATGGACAGCTCCTCGTGTCCGACGACGGGGGCGCGGACGAGGTCGGACTGCTCGACTTCGATCTGCTGGCCGCCGGTGACCCGGCGCTCGACCTGGCCAACCTGATCGAGCACCTCCGGCTGCGCGGACGCCAGGGTGTTCTCGCCGATCCGGACGCGGCGATCGCCGCTCTGTTGGACGGCTACGGCCCGGACGCCGGCATTCGCCAACGGATCCCCGGCTATCGCGCCCTGACCGCTCGCCGGCTCGCCGCCGTCTATGCGTTCCGGGCGCCCGACCTGGTCACCTGATCGGCCACGCCGAGGGTGAGGAGGTCACTCCCGGCGCCGTCAGATGTAGGGCCGGCGCTGGCGTCGGCGGACCAGGGACAGCGGCAGCACCAGCCAGAGCAGGAAGAACACCGTGAGCGAAGCGATGCCGGTGACGATCCCCGCGGTGAGCCCGACCACGACACCGACCACCAGGGTGGCCACCAGCCCAGTGGTGAGCGCCAGGCAGATCAGTCCCGCCTTGGCCATGATGGTGCCGAGGTTCACCAGCAGATCCTTGTCGTGCCGGCGGAACAACAACCGGTGGGCGGTGACCGGCGCCAGCACCAGGGCGGTGGAGAGCGCGGCCAGCAGCACGGCGGCCAAGAACACCCCGACCAGCACCAGGTCGATCTCGGCGAACCGGGTCTGGAACGGCAGGATCAGCAGAAACCCACTGAGCAGCTGGATGCCGGTCTGGGTGACCCGGAGCTCCTGCAACAGCTCGGCCCAGTTCCGGTCCAGCCGCTCGGCAGGCGTCTCGTTGCGTTCGGACGCCGGCAGTTTCGGCGGCACGATCTCGTCGGGTTCGGGCGGCTCCACCCGACCCACGTTACGCCGCGTGCCTCTCGGGCGACTTCGCCCGAGAGGCTGAACCGAGCCGGCGAGGGCCGCCAGCCATGACGGCGTCCGCTGCCGTCCCGCGACCGGGTTCCCTCGGGAAAGATCAGCACCGGAAGAGTGATTGCGGACGCCGGCCGTCCCTCATCGCAGTCGCAGCATAGGTATACTCCGAGGTATGGCCGTGACCACGGTGAAGGTGCCCAAGGCGACCAGAGACCGGCTTCATCGCTTGGCGGCAGCCGACGGGCTGACGCTCGCTCAAGAGATCGAAAAGCTCATCGACCTGCACGCTCCGCGCGCCAAGCCGACAATCGGAGGTTTCCGGAGCGAGCGGCCGCTGACCTCCGATGAACTCGACGAAGAACTGGCACGCGGGTTCGGCAGGTGAGCCCGGCCGTCGTCATCGATACCAGTGCGATCGTGGCGCTTTTCGACGAGGCATACCCCGAGCATGAGGCGATCGCCCAGCTCATCATGTCGGACGTCGGGCCGCTCGTGTTGTCTCCGTTCGTCGTCGCGGAGGCCGACTATCTGCTGAACGGTCGTCTGGGGGTCGCCGCCGCCCGCCGGTTCAATGCGGACATCGTCGCAAACGCGTACGAACTCGCCGAGTGGACCGCTGCAGATCACTCGGCGGCGATGGAGGTGATTGACCGCTTCGCCGACTCGAAGGACCATGTCGGGGTCGCCGACGCCTCGATTGTCGTGCTTGCCGATCGCTACCGCACCACCGCACTACTTACGCTCGATCAGCGCCATTTCCGCACGCTCCGGCCCTTGTGGGGCGGCGATCACTTCACGCTCCACCCCTACGACACCTGACGGACGCGGACGCCGGCCTCCGGCGAGTTCGACGACCTTTCGCCGCGATGGAGTTGGCCCCGTCAGATTCCGTCCGATTCGGGGTGGGCCGCAGGCTGAGGAGGCGAAGGCCGCCCACAATCGGATGTAGATCGACGAGCGGTTTCCACCTCGCCCGGTCCGGCTCGATCGACCCGCACGCGAGCGGCGACGCGGTTGGCCGGGGCCGCTGCCGCGGCGGGCACGGTGTGGCCGTACCGACGACGCTAGATTTCGCGGACGATGTCGGACGACGGGGCAACACACCCCAGATCTGCCGTCCGAACCCCCATCATGCTCCCGGGCGGCGTGGTACGCCGCACAGATCCTCGCTGCACAGGCGGCCAGCGACGCGCGGGCGGTGGCCCGAATGAGTTGACGCCGACGCATGGCGCCGTCTACCTTTCCCGGTAGCGGCTCTGCCGCTGAGACCCAGGATGATATTCGCCGTACGGCGGAGCAGGACCTGAGCTCCGGATCCACCTCTCACTCGTGGACCCGATGCTCGGGTCCTTTTTGTTTGTCCGGACACGGATGCAGAAAGGCAAGGGAGCCATGAGCAAGGAGTACGCGCCACTCGCGGCGCAGATCATCGACCTGGTGGGAGGTTCGGAGAACATCTCGTCGGCCTACCACTGCCAGACCCGGCTGCGATTCGTCCTCGCCGACGAGTCGAAGGCCGACGGTCCCGAGCTCGAGGCGACGGACGGCGTGGTCAAGGCGCTCAGCAGCGGGGGCGTTTTCCAGGTGGTCATCGGCACCCACGTCAAGGACGTCTTCGACGAGATCGACGAGCAGCTGCAGGCCCAGGGACGCCCGGTCGGCCATGACGCCGATCTGCCGCCGGCCGAGAAGAAGAACCTGCTCGAGGTCGTCATCGACTTCGTCGCCGGCACCTTCCAGCCGATCATCCCGGCGCTGTCCGGCGCCGGCATGGTGAAGGCGGTGCTGGCGCTGCTGGTGGTGACCGGCGTGATCACGAGCAAGTCGCAGACCTACATCGTGATCAACTTCATGTCGGACGCCGTGTTCTACTTCCTGCCGGTGCTGCTGGCCTACACGGCCGCCACCAAGCTGAAGTCGAACCCGATCCTCGCCGCCTGTGTGGGCGCGATGATGGTGCATCCGACCTGGGTGGCGCTGGTGGCCGCCAAGGATCCGGTGGCGCTGTTCGACTTCATCCCGCTGATGCTGGCCAGCTATGGCACCACGGTGCTGCCGATCATCTTCGTGATCCTGGTGCAGTCCTACGTGGAGAAGTGGCTGAACCGGGTCGTCCCCAAGTCGGTGAACCTGGTCTTCGTGCCGATGCTGACCTTCCTGATCATGGGTCCGCTGGCGCTCGGTCTGCTCGGCCCGATCGGGGCCTTCCTGGGCGGCTACCTGGCCACCTTCTTCACCTTCCTGAGCACCTACGCCGCCTGGGCGCCCGCCCTGCTCATCGGCGGCCTGCTGCCGGTGATGGTGATGTTCGGCATCCACAACGCGATCGCCCCGCTCGGCGTCGTCCAGCTGGCCCAGCTCGGCTTCGACAGCATCTTCGGCCCCGGCGCGCTGGTCTCGAACATCTCGCAGGCGACGGCGACGCTGATCGTCGCGATCCGGACCAAGGACGACGCCAAGCTCAAGCAGATCGCCTCCGCGGGCGGCATCACCGCACTCATGGGCGTCACCGAGCCGGCCCTCTACGGTGTCAACCTGCCCAAGCGGTACCCGCTGATCGCCGCCATGATCGGTGGTGCCTCGGGCGGTCTCTACGCCGGCCTCACCCAGACCCATCGCTTCGCCACCGGCTCGTCCGGCCTCCCGGCCGTGCTGCTCTACATCGGCGACGACACCATGCAGCACTTCATCAACATCCTGATCGCGCTGGGCATCAGCATCGTGGTCACGGCCCTGGTCACGATCGCGCTCGCGCCGCGGTTCGAGAAGCACCTCGCCGCCGTCGCCGCGACGGAGGCCGCGGAGAAGGCAGCCGCCAAGGCCGCGCGCTCGGCGTCCGTGGTGAGCGGTGGGGGCGGAACGGCGACGCTGGTGGCCACCGAGGTCACCGAGCTGACAGCTCCGTGCGCCGGCCGGGTGGTCGCCCTGGCGGACGTCGCGGACCCGGTCTTCGCCTCAGGCGCGATGGGTCCGGGGTTGGGCATCGAGCCCAGCGACGGCCGGATCGTCTCCCCGGTGACCGGTGAGATCGTGGTGGCGATGGAGACCGGGCACGCCTTCGGCATTCGCACCGACGACGGCGTCGAGATCCTCGTCCACGTCGGCATCGACACCGTCTCGATGAAGGGCGAAGGCTTCCGCGATCCGGCGCCGAAGGGCGTCCGGGTGCACGCGGGACAGCCGCTGGTGCATGCCGATCTGGACGCCATTGCGGCCGCCGGACACCCGGCCACGGTGATCCTGCTGGTCACCAACCCGACCGGTTTCGCCGAGGTCGCCCCGGCGACCACCGGCGACGTGCTCGCCGGCGAGCCCGTCCTGACCGTCACACACTGAGAGGAAAGCCATGGACTACGCACAACTCAAGCCGTTCCCGACGGACTTCTTCTGGGGCGCCTCCACCTCGGCCTATCAGGTCGAGGGCGGCTGGGACGCCGACGGCAAGGGCCTGTCGGTGATCGACGTGAACACCAAGGCACCGCCCGGGACCACCGACTTCAAGGTGGCGGCGGACCACTACCACCGCTACGCCGAGGACGTCGCGCTGTTCGCCGAGCTCGGTCTGAAGGCGTACCGGTTCTCGATCGCCTGGACCCGGATCATCCCGGACGGCGACGGCGAACTGAACCCGGCCGGCGTCGCCTTCTACCATGCGCTGATTGATGAGCTGCTCGCCAAGGGCATCGAGCCGATCATCACCATGTACCACTTCGACCTGCCCGCCGCGCTGGACGCCAAGGGGGGCTGGGGCAGCCGCGCCACCGTGGACGCCTTCGTCCGCTATGCCCGGGTGTTGTTCGAGGAGTACGGCCCGAAGGTCACCTACTGGCTGACCATCAACGAGCAGAACATGATGATCCTGCACGGGGACGCGCTCGGCACCAGGGGCAAAGCGGGGGAGAGCGGCAAGAAGGTCGTCTACCAGCAGAATCACCACATGTTCCTGGCCCAGGCCCGGGCCATGACGCTGTGTCACGAACTACTGCCCGAGGCCAAGATCGGGCCGGCGCCGAACATCGTCTCGGTCTACCCCGAGAGCTGCGCGCCGGCCGACGTGATCGCCGCCGACGACTGGGACGCCGTCCGCAACCTGCTCTACCTCGACCTGGCCGTGCACGGCCGCTATCACCCGCTGGCCTGGGCCTACCTCGCCGAGCGTGGCTGGGAGCCCGAGATCGCCGAGGGGACCTGGACGTCCTGGCGGCAGGCAAGCCGGACTTCATCGCCTTCAACTACTACTCGACCCAGACCGTGGCGGCGTCCCGCGGTGACGCGTCCGACCTGCAGATCCGCGGCTCGGATCAGCAGATCGTGCGCGGCGAGATCGGCCTGTACCGCGGGGCGAAGAATCCGCACCTGCCGACCAACGCGTTCGGCTGGGAGATCGACCCGGTCGGCCTCCGGACGACGTTGCGCCGGTTGTGGGACCGCTACCGGTTGCCGCTGATCATCACCGAGAACGGCATCGGCGCGTTCGACAAGCTCGAGGACGGAGCCGTCCACGACGACTACCGGATCGACTACTACCGCCAGCACATCGAGCAGATCCACCTCGCGGTCGGCGACGGTGTGGACGTGTTCGGTTACTGTCCGTGGGCGGCCATCGACCTGATCTCCACGCATCAGGGCTGCTCGAAGCGGTACGGCTTCATCTATGTGAACCGGGAGGAGTTCGACCTGCTCGATCTTGCGCGGATCAAGAAGGACAGCTTCGGTTGGTACCAGAAGGTGATCGCCGGCAACGGTGCCGATCTGGCATGAGTCAGCCTACGAGGCAGACCCAAGAGAGAGGGGAGGGGATGGCGATGCGGGCCAAGCGCGTGATCAGCAACAACGCCGTCCTCACCCTCGACCCGGACGGCCAGGAGATGGTGGCGCTGGGGCGCGGGCTGGGCCACGGCCGGCGACCCGGCGACCTCATCGAAACCGACCGGATCGAGCAGATCTTCATCGCCGGGGACGCCGACGAGCGGCTCACCCGGTTCCTCGCCGACGTGCCGCTCGAATACGTCCGGGTGGCCGGCCGGATCGCCGACCTCGCCCACGAACGGCTGGGGCTCAAGGTCACCCAGGCGCTGATCTTGCCGATCGCCGACCATCTACACTTCGCGGTGCGGCGGCAGACCGACGGCATGGAGATGCACTACCCGCTCGGTTGGGAGGTGCGTCAGCTGTACCCGGAGGAGTTGGCGGTCGGCGAGGCGGCGCTGGGACTGGCGAACACCGCGTTCGGGGTGGAGCTGCCGGCCGACGAGGCGGTCGCGTTCGCGATGCACTTCGTCAACGCCCAGTTCACCTCGCCGGGAGTCTCGCGGGCGATGGAGATGACCCAGGCGATCAGCAAGGCCTTCGACGTGATCGAGAAGAGCTTCGGCGTCACCATCGACACCCACTCGATGAACGCGGCGCGCTTCGTCACCCACCTGCGGTATCTCTATGCGCGGGTGGCCTCCGGGAAGCAGATCGTCGATCCGCACCCGACCTTCGTGGACGCGATCGCCAACGCCCACCCGGAAGCCACCGCGTGCGCCATGAAGCTGCGGTTCCAGTTCGAGATGAACCTGGGCGAGAAGCTGACCAACGACGAGGTCGCCTACCTGGCCTTGCACATCGCCCGGCTGCTCTGGGACCTGCGCTGAGCCGCTGGTTGAGCTTGTCGAAACCCCGTCCACCGCCGGTTGACGTCGAAACCCCTTGCCAGCCGCGTGGTCGGTGCAGAGTGGCCGCGGCACCGCGGTGACGAACAAGCGGCGTTATCCAGGTCGGGCGTAAGGCCGCCCCGGTTGGCTACGAGAACGACTGCGGCCGTGCCCGCTCCGGGGCTCCGGTGGTCGGCCTGTGCGTCGACACCGTCCCGTGCGCCGCCACCAGCCCAGGCGCGACGCCGTCCGACACGGTGAAGTTCGCGCTCCGCGGCGGCTTGGCCGACCTGGTCGGCTGGGATCGTCCGGATGTGCTGCTCTCGGGCATCAATTCCGGTCTGAACATCGCCAACTCCGTGACCGACTCCGGCACGGTCGGTGCGACGGTCGCCGCGATCGAGGACGAGTTGCCGGCGATCGCTTTCAGCACCTCGATGAACAATGCCCGGGACTTCCCGGTGGAGAATTACCGGGCGACCGCCGAGTGGGGAGCGAGGTTCGTCGCCGGATTGCGTGCCGAGGGCCTGCTGCGGCAACCCAAGTTCGCGATCAACGTGAACTACCCGAACGTCTTCGACAACGGCCGGGCGAAGCGTGCGGTGATGGCCAGCATCGGCGAGGGACAGGTGGCCCGGCACACCTACACCAAGCAGCCCGACGGCTCGTACCGGGTCGGACTGGTCCGCTGCGACACCGTGGTGCCGGCGCTGCCCGACTGCATCGAGCCACGCAGGGACGCCGACGCGCCGTTCACCGTCCAGAACCGGATCACGATGACAGCGATCAACGCCGACCGAACCTACGGCTACCCGGTGGACGGCAGGCGCGAGCTGGCCAGGCTGAAGCACTTCGTGAAGCACCACGCGCCGCGTCCTTGACGGCACCACGAAGCGGCGGGCGCCACCCGAACGGGGTGGCGCCGCCTTCAAATGGGCGCTTTCATGACGCTTTGCTAAGCCACGTGATCGAGCCGGCGGACCATGGGAAGGCCTGCCGCCCGCTCGGCGGCGAGATCGTAGGCGGACTGCATCGCCAGCCAGGCACGCGCAGTGCCAACACCCGCCTGCTCCAGGCGTACGGCCAGATTGGGGCTCACCCGGGCATGGCAATGCAGCACCCGGCTCAGGGTGACCCGGGCGACACCCAGTCGCGAAGCGGCCTCGCCCACGCCCAGGCCCAGGTCGGCCAGGACGTCCTCGCGCAGAATCTCGCCGGGATGCACAGGGGTCTTCATCACCATCATGTTCACCTCCTGTCAGTGGTAGTCGCGGTAATCGACCAACTCGACGTCGGTCTCAACGAACCGGAACGTGATTCGCCAGTTGCCGTTCACCCAGATCGACCAGTGTCCGGACAGGTCGCCCCTGAGTGGATGAGTCCGGAACGACGGGATGCCCAGATCATCCGGACCTACTGCCACGTCGAGGGCCGAGAGAATGCGCAGCAACTTCGGGACGTGATCGACTTGGACGCCGCGTTTCGAACCGTCGCGGTACAGCCGCTCCAGACCCTTGTGACGAAAGCTCACGATCACCTTGACGAGTGTATCGCGTAACGATATGCGATACAAGATGGGTGGCAAGCGATTGAACGACCGATGGGTGCATCTCAGCGGCGGCGGGCGGACGGCGTGAGCTCGTGCGCGCCGTAACTGTTGTCGTCGGGGTTGATAGTGACGCCCGGCGCGACGATCTCATCGATCCGGTCCAGCACATCGGGGCGCAGCGTGATGCCTGCCGCAGGCAGGTAGGACTCCAGTTGCTCCATGGTGCGGGGGCCGACGATCGCGCTGGTGATGGCGGGGTGGTTGATCACGAAGGCGATCGCCAGCTCGATCAGGCTGATCCCGGTCTGCTCGGCGAGCTGGGCGAGGTCTTCGACGGCGTCGAGCTTGCGCTGGTTCGCGGGGGTGGACATGTCGAAGCGTGCCGGCGGCCTGGCGCTGGAGGTCGGGGACGAGGCGGCGTCCTTGCGCCAGCGGCCGGAGAGCCAGCCGCCGGACAGTGGACTGTAGCTGAGGGCGCCCATGCCGTGCCGCTGGATCGTGGGCAGCACGTCCTCTTCGATGCCGCGCACCAGGATCGAGTAGGGCGGCTGCTCGGTGACGAACCGTTCCAGGTTGCGTGCGCGGGAGGCCCATTGCGCTTCGACGATCTGAGATGCGGCGTAGGACGAGGAGCCGATGTAGCGGACCTTGCCCTGATGGACGAGGTCGCTCAGCGCGCCGAGGGTTTCCTCGATGGCTGTGTCCGGACTGGGTCGATGCACCTGGTAGAGGTCGATGTAGTCGGTGTCCAGGCGTCGCAGCGAGTTCTCGACCTCGCGCATGATCCACCGGCGGGACCCGCCGCGCTTGTTCGGGTCGCGGTCGTCCATCGGCATGAAGAACTTCGTCGCCAGAACGACGTCATCCCGGCGTCCGCGCAGGGCTTCGCCGACGATCTCCTCGGAGACGCCACCGGAGTAGACATCGGCGGTGTCGACGAAATTGATACCAGCGTCCAGTGCGGCGTGGATGATGCGGATCGAGTCCTGCCGATCGTTGTTGCCCCAAGGGCCGAACATCATCGCCCCAAGGCACAGCGGGCTGACGTGCACACCGGTGCGGCCGAGCGGTCGGTACTGCATGGCGGTCTCCTTCGAATCAGTTGCAGGTGACGGTTGAGGTTCAGGCCTGGTTCATGTCCTGGCTCCTTGCCTCATGATTCAGCCCTGGGTCTCAGGCCTCGGGGATGTCGCGGTGGAACTCCTCCAGCGTCACGGACGCCGGATCGGGGCCGCCGCGAACGCCGGTGTCCAGGCCGCCGATTCGAGCCAGTTCGGCGGCGCTGAGCTCGAAGTCGAACACGTCGAAGTTGGCGGCGATCCGTTCGGGCTTCACCGACTTGGGGATCGCCGAGCGGCCCTCCTGGAGGTGCCAGCGCAGCATGACCTGCGCCGGCGTCCTGCCGTGCGCGGCCGCGATCTCACCGATCACCGGGTCGCTGAACGTGGATCGGCTGGGATCGCCGCGGTAACTGGTGATCCCGCCCATCGGCGACCACGCCTGGGTGACGATGCCGTGCTCGGCGTCCGCCTGCTGCACGTCCGGTTGGGAGAAGTAGGGGTGCACCTCGACCTGGTTGACCGCGGGCACGACCTCGGTCTCGGCCAGGAGGCGAGCCAATACCTCGGGCATGAAGTTGCTGACGCCGATCGCGCGGACCTTCCCGTCGGCCAGCAGCGTCTCCAACGCCTGGTAAGCGCCGATGGTGCGTTCGAAGTCGGTGGTCAGCGGCTGGTGCAGCAGAAGCAGGTCGATCTGGTCCACACCGAGTTTCCCGGCGGACTTGTCGAACGCGTGCAGCGCCTCGTCGTAGCCGTAGTCGCTGATCCACAGCTTGGTCTCGATGAACACCTCGGACCGGTCCAGGCCCGACCGGCGAATGCCCTCGCCGACCTCGCGCTCGTTGAAGTAGGACGCGGC
This sequence comes from Micropruina sp., assembly GCA_039811845.1. Classification (GTDB taxonomy): domain Bacteria; phylum Actinomycetota; class Actinomycetes; order Propionibacteriales; family Propionibacteriaceae; genus Micropruina. The sequence goes on from JBDHZN010000027.1 coordinate 13,969, forward strand.
CGTGTCGATCAGCCGGTAGCCGACGCGCAGCGCCTCGACGACGGAGGCGACGGTCTGCTCCGGCGGGGTCTGGAAGACGCCGAAGCCCAGGGCGGGCATCGCGACTCCGTTGTTCAGGGTGATCATGGTCATTGTCGGTGTCTCTTTCGTTCTCTTCTGGGGAAGCGCTGATCAACGCGCCCTTCGCTGGTTGAGCTTGTTGAAACCCCTTGTCAGCACGGGTCTCGACAAGCTCGACCACCGATGATCAGTGCTTCCTTAAGCAGATCGGCGATGCCGATCAGGGCATGAGCAGTGTCTTGATCGCGCGGCGTTCGTCCATGGCCCGGTAGCCCTCGGCGACCTCCGACAAGGGCAGGGTGAGGTCGAACACCTTGCCGGGGTCGATCTCGCGGCGCCAGATCCGGTCGATCAGGTCGGGCAGGAAGCGCCGCACGGGCGCAGGCCCGCCCATCAGGTGCACCTCGGCGTAGAAGAGGTCCCGGCCCGGGATCTCGACTCCGTGGGAGACGCCGACGAAGCCGACGTGTCCGCCGTGCCGGGTGGAGCGGATGGCCTGCATCATCGCTTCCTGGGTGCCGACCGCCTCGACGACCGAGTGCGCGCCGAGACCGTCGGTGAGTTCCTTGACCTTGGCCACGCCGGCGTCGCCGCGCTCGGTGACGATGTCGGTGGCACCGAACTCCAGTGCCAGCTTCTGTCGTGGTTCGTGCCGAGACATCGCGATGATCCGTTCGGCGCCGAGTTGCTTGGCGGCCAGGACGGCGAGCAGCCCGACGGCGCCGTCCCCGACCACGGCGACCGTCTTGCCCGGTCCTGCCTCGGCGGCGACAGCGCCGAACCAGCCGGTGCCCAGCACGTCGGACGCCGCCAGCAGCGACGGGATCAGGTCGGCGTCCGGCTGTCCCGGGGTGGCGACCAAGGTGCCGTCCGCGAGCGGAACCCGCAGCAGTTCGGCCTGCGCGCCCCCGGCACCGACCGGACGGGCATCGACACAACGCGACTGGTAGCCGGCCCGGCAGATCTGGCAGGTGTTGTCGGAGGCGAAGAAGGAGCCGACGACGAAGTCGCCGACCTTGATCTCCGTCACCGCGTCGCCGACCTGCTCGACGACGCCGACGTACTCGTGGCCCATCGGATGCGGCCGCTCGACCGGGTTGATGCCGCGGTAGTCCCACAGGTCCGACCCGCAGACACAGCTCGCGGCGAGCCGGACGACGGCGTCCGTGGGTTCGACGATCCGCGGATCGTCGCGCAGCTCGTAGCGGACGTCCCCGGCGGCGTGGATGACGGCTCCATACATGGACTCAGTTCTCCTTCTGGGTGAAAACGTTCTTGGCTACCGCTGATCGAGCTTGTCGAGATCCCACTCAGCTCTCCTTCTGCGTGAAGACGTTCTTGGCCACGGTCATGGCGGCCATGCCGTTCGGCCAGCCGGCGTAGAAGGCGAGGTGCAGGATGGCTTCCTTCAACTCGTCCTCGGTGACACCGTTGCGACGGGCGAAATCAAGGTGGAACTGCAGCTGCTCGGTCTTGCCCATCGCGGTCAGCGCCGCCACGGTGACCAGGCTACGGTCCCGCTTGGACAGGCCCTCCCGCTCCCAGACCTCGTCGAACAGCACCCGGTCGGTGTAGTGCACCATGCCCGGCGCGAAATCGCCGAACGCCTTCTCGCCGCCGGTCCAGCCGGTGCTCGCGTGGTCGGTCATCATCTCTCCTCAGGTAGGGGGTCGGCTGACGGTTCCGCCGAGCATGTGAGCGTCGGGGACCATCGACAGTTCCCATGAAAGCCCGGAACCGGCGAGACCGGGAGGCCCTGTCGAAAGGTGTACCGACAGGGCGTCCCTCGACGGCGCCGGGCGGCCTACGGTGGAGGCCATGGACAACCGCAGCGAGGTGCGTGAGTTCCTGATGTCCCGGCGGGCCAAGCTCACCCCGGGCCAGGCGGGCCTCGCCGAGTCGGGTCACCGGCGCGTCCCGGGCCTACGGCGCAGCGAGGTCGCGGCACTTGCCGATGTCAGCATCGAGTACTACGCGAAGATCGAGCGCGGCCACATCGTCGGCGTCTCCGATTCGGTGCTGGACGCCGTGTCGCGCGCCCTGCAGTTCGATGACGCCGAACGCGAGCATCTCTTCGATCTGGCGCGGGTCGCCAGCGGCGCCGCCGAGCCAGTCCGGCGCCGCAAGCCACGGCAGTGGGTCGCCCGGGAGAGCCTGACCCGGGCCTTGGACGTGATCACCAACGGGCCGGCGTTCGTCCGCAACGGGCGGATGGACGTCCTGGCCGCCAACCTGCTTGGCCGGGCGTTCTACGACCGCGTCTTCGACGAGCCCGGCATGGGCAACCTGGCCCGGTTCTGCTTCCTCGACCAGCGATCCCGCGAGTTCTACCCCGACTGGGACGCCGCCGCCGACGTGACCGTCGCCATCCTGCGCACCGAGGCCGGACGGGACCCGCGCGACAAGCAGCTGCACGACCTGGTCGGCGAACTCTCCACCCGCAGCGACGCGTTCCGGATTCGCTGGGGTGCCCACAACGTCCGTCGGCACGGCAGCGGCACCAAGAACTTTCACCACCATCTGGTCGGCGACCTGACCCTCAGCTACGAGGGCATGGAGCTGACCGCCGAACCCGGACTGTCGTTCCTGATTTACACCGCCGAGCCCGGCTCGCCAAGCCAGCAGCGACTCGACCTGCTGGCCAGCTGGGCGACGACGGCCGAGCAACCCGGGGCGTCCGGCCGGGAGACGAGCATCGACAAGACGAAGGAGACCTCCGCATGAAGCTGGTGCCGAAAGCCGCCACGGTGAAGAATCCGCCGGAGCAGTTCACCGGCGATGTCTGGGTGGACGGCATCGCCGGCCCCCAGCAGCCGGATCAGCGGATGACCGTCGCCCGGGTACGGTTCGCGCCCGGTGCGCACACCGCCTGGCACTCCCACGAGCGCGGTCAGACGCTGCACGTCACCCAGGGGGTGGCGCTGATCGGCACCCGGGACGGCACTGTGATCCGCGCCACCCCCGGGCAGACCATCTACACCCCGCCCGGCGAGGAGCACTGGCACGGGGCGACGCCGTCCGACTTCATGGAACATCTGGCGATGCTCGAGAACGGCGAAGACCCGTCCGCCACCACGACCTGGCTGGAGCACGTCACCTCCGACGACTACCTGGCCGCGGCGACGGATGCCTGACATGCACAGCAGAGCCCTGGGGCAAAGCCTCCAGGTGCCTGCCGTCGGAGGATGAGCGGCGGGTTGACCGCAGAGCCACCCTCCACGAGGCAGCCCCGCCGCGGCTCCACTGCCGCACTCGCGCTGGCGTCGTTGGGGTTCTTCCTGATCACCCTGGACGTCAGCATCGTCAATCTCGCGCTGCCCAGCATCGCGGCGGATCTCGGCGGAGGCACGAGTGCGCAGCAGTGGATCCTGGACGGCTACACGCTGTTCTTCGCCGCACTGCTGCTCTGCGCCGGGAATCTCTCCGACCGGACCGGTGCCAAGCGGGCCTACATCGCCGGCATCGCATTGTTCGGTGCGGCCTCCGTGTGGTGTGCGCTGGCGGCGTCGGTGCCCGTCCTGATCGCCGCACGATGTGCCCAGGGCGCCACGGCCGCATTGATGCTGCCGGCGTCGATGACGCTCATTCGCGAGGCCTTCCCGGACCTGCGAGCCCGGTCGCGGGCACTCGGGGTATGGGCCGCCGGCGGCGCCGTAGCCTCGGCGGCGGGCCCGGTGCTGGGCGGGGTACTGTCCGCCTGGGACTGGCGGCTCATCTTCGCCGTCAACGTACCCGTCTGCGCGGTCATGCTGGCGATCTCGTCGCGGGTGCCGCGTTCGCCCCGGGCCAGCGTCGCCTTCGACTGGCCCGGCCAGATCGTCGCTCTGGTCGCTCTCGGCTCGCTCCTCGGTGCGCTGATCGAGGGTGGGGCGATCGGCTACGGGCATCCGCTGGTGGTCACCCTGCTCGTCGTCGGCGTGGCCGCGCTGGTGCTGTTCCTGAGGCTGCAGGCGCGGGTGGCGCACCCGATGATGCCGCTCGGCCTGTTCCGTACCGGTCAGATGCGAGTGGCGATGTTCGGTGGATTCGCCTTCATCTACGCCTGGTTCGGCAGCGTCTTCGTCGCCAGCCTCTACCTGCAGCAGGAGTTGCGCATCGCGCCCGCACTGGCCGGCGTGGTGTTTCTTCCCGGCGCCGTCGTCGCCTTCTTCGGCAATCTGGCCAGCGGGCCGCTCGCCAACCGCTACGGCCCGCGCGTTCCCTTGGTGGTGGGGATGTCGTCGTTGGCTCTCGGATTGGCGGCGTTGGCGCTGTCGGCCGGGCTCGGATCGGTGACGCTGGTGGCGGTCACCATCGCACTGATCGGCGGCGGGGGATCTGTCGCGATGCCGCCCCTCGCGGGCGTCGTCCTCGAGCACGCCCCTGACGGTCAGGCCGGCGTGGCGAGCGCGGTCTCCAACACCTTCCGGCAGATCGGCGGGGCACTGGCGGTCGCGCTGTTCGGCGTCCTGGTCGGACGGGACTGGGGCTTCCTGCCCGGAATGCAGCTCAGCCTCGCCACCGCGGCGGTGCTGGCCGTGATCTGCCTAGTCGCGAGCCACAGCTTGGCGCGGCATCCACGACAAGGCCACGCTCCCGGGTCTAGGTGAGTAGGTCCAGGAGGTCGCACGTTGCGAGATCCTCGGCATCCGCGCTGATCTTCGATCAGACCGGATCGGTCTGTCAGCCCTCCTGCGCGGCTGCCTGAGCAGACGCCTCGTCGCCCGGCACCTCACGGCTGTCCCGAGCGACCCGGCGGGCCTGGCGCTTGTTCCGTCCGTTCTGCCGCCAGTTCTCCAGCAGGTCGTAGAGCACCGGCACCAGGATCAGCGTCAGCAGGGTGGACGACACTAGGCCGCCGATCACCACGACCGCCAGCGGCTTGGAGATGAACACCCCACCGCCGGTCAGGCCCAGCGCCATCGGCACCAGCGCGAAAATGGTCGCCAGCGCGGTCATCACGATCGGCCGGACGCGCAATCGAGCGCCGGCGGCGATCGACTGTTCGATGTTCGAGCCCGATTTCCGTTTCTGGTTGATCAGGTCGATCAGCACGATCGCGTTGGTCACCACGATGCCGATCAGCATCAGCAGGCCGATCATGCTGGGGATGCCCAAGGCGGTGTCGGTGACCAACGACAACCCGAGCGCGCCGGTGGCGGCGAACGGAATCGACACCAGCAGGATCATCGGCTGCAGCAGCGAGCCGAAGGTGGCCACCATGATCAGGTACACCACAGCCACCGCGACGACCATCGCCAACCCGAGCTGGGCGAACGACTCGGACTGTTGCTGCGAGACGCCGCCGATCCGCACGGTGACACCCTGTGGCAGGTCCAGCGAGGCGATGCCGGCGGTGATCGCGGCCGTGGTGGCACCCAGGTCGGAGGACTCCGAGCTGCCCGAGATGGTCGCGGCGCGGATGGCGTTCACCCGGGTGATGGTCGACGGCGCCTGCACCAGTTTCACCTTCGCCACTTGATCGAGTCGGACGGGGTCGGCGGTGGCGTCGGCGGCGGCCTTGCTGGCGTCCTGGATCGACTCCTGCTTGGTCTGGGCCTCCAGCGACTTGGTCCGCTGCTCGGACGCGGCGTCCAGCTGCTGGTCGATCTGCTTGACGCCCGACTTGGCCTGGGCCTGGGCGGCACCGATCTGGGCGACCTGGGCCGCCGCGCCGGACACCTGCTGGGTGAGGCCGTAGATGGTGGCCGGCAGGGGAGCGCAGATCGGGTTGGCGGGGTCGGTGGGGCAGATCGTCGCCAACTGCTTCTGCGCGGTCGCCAGCTGCTTCTGCAGTGAGGAGAGCTTCTTCTTCGCGCTGTTCAGTTGCTTGGTCAGATTGGCCTGCGCCTTGACGGCATCCTTGCGGCCCTTCTTCATCTCAGCCACCTGGTCGTTGTAGGCCTTGGTGGCGTCCCGCTTCGAGTCGGCGGCCAGCTTGTCCGAGCGGGCCTGCACCTTGTCTGCGGCGTCCGACTTGGCGTTGCCGTTCATCACCTGGGTGACCGGCAGCTTGATCCCGCGGAGCTCGTCGATGCTCTGCACCGGCTTCTGTGAGCGCAGGTAGACGTTCAGCGTGGTGTCGCCCTGAGCCAGGGTGCCGATCAGCTGACCGCGCACGGAACGGGCGACGGCCTGCCCGATCGAGGCCTGGGTCATGCCCAGGTCGGCCGCCTTCGAGTCGTTCACGGTGACCGCCAGCATGTCGCGGGCGTTGGCCAGGTCGCTGGTCACGTTGGTGACCCCCGGGACGCCCTCCATCATTGCTGCCACCTTGTCGTTGGCGGCCTGCAGCTGATCGGGGTCGGAGCTCTCGACATAGACCACGACGCTGGTGGCCTCGTTTCCGGTGCCGATCGACACCTCCACCGTTCCGACGTCGGCACCGAGTTCCGCGATCTCCCTGCGCAGCCGGTCGGCGGTCACGGATGCGGTGGCGTCCGCCTTGAGCGGCACGGTGAAGCTGGCCTTGTTGGTATCGGTGGGCGCTGCCAGGAATACCGTCGAGGAGGCACCGCCGATGGTGGTCGAGTAGGTCTGCACGTCGGGATCGTTGCCCAGCAGTTGCTCGATCTCCTTGGCGGCCTGATCGGTCTGTTCCAGGCTGGTCCCCGAAGGCAGTTCCTGGGTGATCGCCAGGCTCTCGCTGCCCATGCTGCCGATGAAGTCGGTCTTCAGCCGGGGCACCAGCGCGATGGTTCCAGCGAAGATGCCCAACGCGATCAGCAGGGTGATCCAGCGGTGGGCCAGGCTCCAGTTCAGCACCGGCAGGTAGGCCTTCTGCAGCCAGGTGTCCTTCTCTTCGGCTGCCGCCGCCTCCGCCGCGGAGCGCCGCTGCTGCTTGTCGGTGGGCTTCATGAACCAGGACGCGAAGACTGGGATGACGGTCAGCGACACCACCAGCGAGGCGAGCAGGGCCACCACGGCGGCGACGGCGAACGGACGGAAGATCTCGCCGGCCTGCCCGCCGACCAGGCCGATCGGCAGGAACACCGCGACTGTGGTCAGCGTCGACGAGGTGACTGCTCCGGCCACTTCACGGACGGCGTTGGTGATCGATCGGCGTCCGAACTCGCCGTAACTCTGGTGCCGTTTGATGTTCTCGATCACCACGATCGAGTCGTCCACCACCCGCCCGATCGCCACCGTCAGGGCGGCCAGGGTGAGGATGTTCAAGGTGAATCCGCCGACCCACAACCCGATCAGGGCGATCAGCAATGACAGCGGAATCGAGATCGCGGTGATCAGCGTCGGCCGCAGCGAACGCAGGAACAGCAGGATCACGAAGACGGCCATGGCCAGGCCGATGCCGCCCTCGACGGTGAGGTCGTGGACGGACTGCTCGATGTAGGGGGCCTGGTCGAAGACGGTGACGAAGCGGGCGTTGTTGCCGAGGGAGCGCTCCAGGTCGGGGAGCTTGTTGCTGATCTCGTGGGCGACGGTGACCGTGTTGGCGTCCGGGGTCTTGGTGACCGACAGGGTGAGCGAGGTGCGGCCGTCCACCCGGGAGATGCTGGTCTTCTCGACCGGCTGCTCCTTGACGGTGGCCAGCTTGCTGAGCCGCACCGGGCCGTCGGTGCCCTGCACCATCAGGTTGGCGATCTGTTCCGGGGTCGAGTAGGTCTTGCCGGTCTGCACGTCGAGGTTGGCGGTGTCGGTGCGCATGGTGCCGGATGGGATCGCGGTGGAGTTCGCGGCGAACATCTGGCCGATGGTGGTGGGGTCGACGCCGTACTTCTCCAGTTGCGACTGCTTGTAGGTGATGACGACCTCGTGCTCCTCCTTGCCCGAGACCGCCACGTCGCGGACGCCGGCCAGCCCCTTCAGCTCGGGCACAACCGTGTCGGTCACGTGCTGGGACAGCGTGTCCAGGTCCTGGTCGGAGGAGAGGGCGAGCAGGACCACCGGGATGTCGTCGGTGCCGCCGGTCATCACCCGGGGGTCGACGTCGCTCGGCAGGGTGGCGCCGATCGAATCGATCGCGCTGCGCAGCTTGTTGGCCATGTCGTCGGCGGACAGCCCGTAGTCCCACTGCACCGAGACCTGGGAGATGCCGCTGGAGCTGGTCGAGGTGACGTCGGTGACGCCGTCCACGGCCTTCACCGCGCTCTCGATCGGCTTGGAGACCTGGGCCTCCACGACGTCCGGGGCGGCACCGGCGTAGACCGTCACCACGCTGCCCTGGGGCACGTCGATGGACGGGATCAGTTCCTGTTTGAGTGCCGTGGTCGAGTAGACCCCCAGGCCGATGGTGAGCAGGCTGAGCAGCAACACCACGGTGCGATGGGCGAGGCTGAGCTTGGTCAGGCGGAGCACGGATTCCCCTTCGTCGGCTCCCGGGAACCCGGGCGGAACGGGTGACCGGAGCCGGCCACGTCGGTTAGCATAGCTCTAACTATTCGTACGGACGAAAGCGATTCCTGGTGCGCTCACCCCAGTCGTTCGGACTCGACCCGGAGCGGGCAGCGCTGGCCGCCGACCTGATCGAGCTGAACATGCAGGTCCACGACCGGGCGATCGGCCTGGTCGGGCCGATACCGCCCCCTCCGGACCTCACCATGCAACAGTTCCGGGTGCTGGGGCAGGTTGTCCGACGCCCGGGCATCTCCGGCAATGAGCTGGGTGGGCTGCTGGGGGTGAGCGCGCCGACCGCGAGCGGCCTGGTGGAGCGTCTGGTCGACAAAGGTCTGATTGCCCGCACCGACGACGCCGACGATCGGCGGATCCGGCGGCTGCACCCGACCGAGGCGGGTCGCGACCTGATGCGCCAGATGGACTCGATGTTCGAGCGGATGCTGGGCGTCGTACTGCAGGTGCTCTCC
>JBDHZN010000028.1:0-22417 GCA_039811845.1 Micropruina sp.
GGGGTAGGCGGCCGCGGCGAACTCGCTGAGATTCCGCACGTCTACGAACAGGCGGCTAGGTGCTGATCGGACGCTGGCCTCCGAGGCGTGACACTCGGAATCCTCGCCCGATCGTTCCTCGTCGCCTGCCCGCAGGCCATCGGTGGACGTGTTCACGCTTCTATGTTTGCATGCCACTCCGACAGTCCTATTGCGGGAAAGCTGCTGGATCGAAAGAGTCAGGCCACGAGTTGTCTTTGATCGACAGCGCGCTGCACAGATTTCAGCGGAGGCGGGAGCCGAAGTAGGTGGACCGCGATCATGCCAGTCGCTGCTGCTGTCTGACGAGTTGGGTCAGATGACCCCGGCGCCTGCTCGATGAGCACTCGGGTGTGTGACGTAGGGGCTCAATAGCACTACGTCGCCCGCCGGGTCCCCGAGCGCCGGCCAACATGCCCTGGCTGGCCTTGGGTGGTGACTTTCCGTCTGCCATCGCGCCTCAGAACTTCACGACGCCGCGGTTTCGGACCAGGAACCCGTGTCCCGTTTTCGTGTTCACGCACGTGACACCGAACTCTTCGCTGGTGCAGGCCATCGTGCCGGCGCGCAGCCCCTCGCCATAGGGCAGCACGGCCACATCGACGGTCCGGTCGCCGAGCTTCACTTTGGTCCAGCCGCCGATGGCCTTGGTCCACTCCGCGTCGCCGTTCATGTTGCGCTCAGGCGATGAGAAAGCGTCGTTATAGCACGCGAACTCCGGCGCTTTAGCGGCCTCGTCGAGCACTATAACGTTCGGCGGCCGGGTGGACCCCATGTCGCCGCAGTCGTTCAGCTTGGGCAGGGCGTCCTGGTCGATGTAGTCGAGCATGCAGCCTGCGTGCTGGGCACCTATCCCACACCAGATGCGGCCCGAGGGCGTCGAGAAGTCGGCCGTTTCGAAGTCGCCAGTCACCTCGAAGAAGCGCGGCGTGATCGTCGGCTTCGGTGTGGGCGACGCAGGTACGACTGTCGGCGGTGCGTACGGCTGGGCGGGCGACGGTGTCGGGCTGCCCGCCGGAGTCGAGGGCTCACCGCTCGGCTGGGTGCAGCCGACGAGCATCACAACGGCTGCGGCCAATACCGTGACGATGGGGTAGCGCACGGCCTGCCTCCTCGCTGCCGGACGCCGGCGGTGCGTCCTGCTTAGCCGCAATCTACGGCTATGCGCGGCCTGGCTGCGCTGGATTCACGGTTTCTGCTTCGGCGGTCGCGGTCGCAGCCGATGCGGACCGCGGCAGACGCCGCAGCCAGGAGCGTCGGGCGTGGTGGCTGCGATGAGCGGGTCAGGCGGGCGCCTCGGTTCTAACCGAAGGGCTTCGCCGCACGCTGTCGGAGTCAATCAAGCCGCACCGCAGTCTTGGCTCCAGCCATCTTGGGCAACGGCAGCCACAAACCTGCTGATCGATGGAGTAACCATCGAAACTCGTCCTTTCAGCCCCAATTGGTTCTGGTCGGCGTCCGCGCGGCCGGTGATGCTCGGTTCGGCCGGACGACGACGCAACGCCTGTCGGCCGCAGCCCGCTGACCAGGATCGACACGGCGACCGTCCGCGATTCGCCGGTGAGCAAGGTGGCTACCCAGCCGAGATACCGAATCGCGTGCCAGACGGTCCCCTTGACCTGTACCGGCTTCACCGGTGCCAGGTCGGGCTGCGCGTTGGCGTCGCCCTTGGTCGTGAACACCGGTGAGCCGTCGGCGAGCAGCATCCGCTGCGTGATGCGGTGCGTGACGAGCGTCGGTTCGCCGCTCTTCAGCTGATAGGTGAGCACCTTGCCCGGAACCAGGTCTGCGAGCTCCGTCGGCCGCACGACGATGAGAGGTTCCGGTCGGGAGCGCCGGCTTCGTCGGGCTGTCGGCGACGCCAGGCGAGCCCGCAGAAGATGATCCCCGCCGCCGTCGATGCTCCGCCCAGGAGGCCGAGCGGCAGCCAGGCGCCCGAGCCGGTGGCCGGCAGCTCGTCGAGGTCGGGATCGCTCGGCGTGGAGGGCGGCTCGGACGGCTGCTGACATCTGCTGCCGGGAGCATCCGGTTCTGCGGCGGCGGCTTCGATCAGGACGCCGCGGAGCCGGAAGCCGACGGTGCCCCGCTGGCCGTGCCGCCGGTCGAGTGCGGTGTCCACACCTACTGTGAGGCGCAGCCGCACGTCCTGGCCGGGCCGGAGTGCAACGTCGTCGCGCAGCACCGTGCAGCTACCGTTGCGCACGCCGTCCTGGATCCAACGGTAGCTGTGCGATGGAGTGCAGAAAGGTATGATTGCGTATGCGCAAGAGGGGGTGGGTATGGACGCGGCCACGATCGTGAAGCGCCTCCGCGCGCTCGGCGGCGTCACCCGCAAGGAGCTCGCCGAGCTCGCTGGTCTCTCTCCCTCGACCATCGGACGGATCGAGCAGGGAACACTTGACCCGACCTGGGGCACGCTCTCGCGCATCCTCGAGGGCACCGGTTACAGGCTCAACGGGGGCACCGTGGTTTCCGCCGGCGACCCAATGGCGATCGCTGCGGCCCGGCCTGTGCTGGAATCGTGGTTCGCCCCTGCCTTCGCGGCGAAGCCGGAGGCCGGCGAAACGGTCGGCAACCCCTGGCTGAGCCGATGGGCTCGTGCGGGGTGGCTGTCGGAACGAGCGGATCCCGACGATCTCGTGAGCGTGGCGGTTGCGGCAGGCAACGCGGGCAAGATCGCCCGCCGCAAGATCGCCCGCCGCAACGTCGCCTTTCCTGAAGGATGGCGCAACCTCGCGCGACGACTGGACGATGAAAACCTCGCCTATGCCGTCACCGGGCTAGTTGCCGCCCGTCGAGATCGCGCGACCGCGACTACTGCTAGCCCGGTGATCTACGTCGAGGACCCGGCTCTGGTTGTAGCGAAGCTTGGTCTGGAGGAGACATCCCCGGGGCGGGGCGTGCTGCTGATTGCCCCCGGTGGGGACGAGCTCGCGCGCACGGAGGTCGACGGTGGCGTCCGGTTCGTTTCGCGGGCACAGGGCGTGCTGGACGCCTTCGCCGGTTCCGGGCGGGAGCCCGACAAGGCCGAGGACGCATTGCGCTCGCTGCTGGCGGTTCCCGCATGACCCGTGACTTCTTCGACCTCGACATCGAGATCGTCACTTCTCGTCGAGCCCTCATCGACGTCATCATCGGCCTCGCCGACCAGCGTGAAGCACTCACGGTGCTCGGTGGACACGCGGTCATGGAGGTCACCCAGGGCATCCCGGCGCTGCCGCCGGACGACACCACGCGCGACGGCGACCTGGGCGTGATCCCGCAGTTGCTCAGTGACGACCCGAACCTCAGTGTCCGGATGGCTGAGCTCGGCTACGAGACCGCTCGGCCGGAGCGTCCCGGTGTGTGGTCGCCGATCGCGCAGCGCGACCACACCATTCACGATCGAGACAGCGTCGACCTGATTGCTCCGATGGCGCTCGCCCGAGGAGACCTCACCTCCACCCGGAACATCCGCGCCGCCCGGGTCGGCGCGCACGGCAGACACGCAGTCTCGGCGACGCCGGGAACGGAGTTGAGCGTCCTCGATCGCCAGTGGCGCACACTGCGCTCATTCGATGGCGGGCCGGCTGTCGATGCCTATGTGGCCGGCCCTTCAGCGCTGCTGTGCGCCAAGGCGTACAAGCTCCACGACCGGCTGGACCCGACCGAACTGCGGCGTAACGCGGACCGGCTCCGGCCGAAGGACTTCGCCGATCTCTACCGGCTCCTGGTCGTCATCGCGCCCGAGGACGCCGGGGACGTCTTCGCCCGTGGGATTGCGGACACGCGGGTCAGTGAGGCCGTGAGTCTCGGCCGGAGCTATCTGATCGAGATCCTCACCGACGCTGCAACGGTCGCCAGCATGGTCGCCGATGCCTGGGGGGACCCCTCCCGCGAACCCGAGTTCCATGCGCGGGTCGACAAGTGGGGCCGTGGATTCACATGAGAGAAGGCTGAAACCATGACGGACAAAGAAGACGACGACCTGAACGTGGGTGCATTCCAGTTCGGCGTGGACAGCTTTGGCGAGGTCGCCACGGACTCCGGCAGGGAGCTGACGGACGCTGAATCGGTGCGGCTCCTTCTGGAGGAGGGAGAACTGGCCGAGCAGGTCGGCCTGGATGTGTTCAGCGTGGGTGAGCACTACCGCGAAGCTCGTGTCGATTCGGCAACGCCGGTGGTGCTCTCTGCGCTCGCCGCCCGAACGACCCGCATCCTGCTGGGCACCGCCGTCACCGTCCTCTCCACCCAGGATCCCGTCCGGGTCTACCAGGCGTTCTCCACCGTCGACGCCGTCTCCAACGGCCGAACCGAGATCGTGCTCGGCCGGGCGTCCGCAACGGAGTCGTTTCCGCTGTTCGGATATGACCTTGCCGAGTACGAGGAACTGTTCGAGGAAAAGCTCGATCTCTTCCTGCGCTTGATGCGGGAGGATCGAGTCACCTGGTCGGGCAAGTACCGTGCGCCGTTGTCGGAGGCGCGGTTGCGCCCGCGGATGTCCAGCGGGGGAATCCCGACGTGGATCGGGATCGGTGGCAGCCCGGATTCAGTCATCCGCGCGGCACGGCACGGGTTGCCCCTGATGATGGCGATCATTGGCGGGCCGCCGGAACGGTTCTCCAGGCACGCGCAGCTGTACTTGCGAGCTTTGCAGCAGTTCGGTCGTCCGGAGTTGCCGATCGGGCAACACTCGCTCGGTCTCGTTGCCGAGACCGACGACGCGGCGCGGTCCCTCTACTGGGCATACTGGGGGCCGGCGTTCCAGAAGCTCAGTCGAGAGCGTGGTTTCCAGGCGCCTGACCTGGAGTCGTACACGAATGAAGTGGAGAGCGGGTCGCTGTTCGTGGGTTCGCCAGAAACCGTGGCACGGAAGATCGCCCGAGTAGCGCGCATCAACCACCTGTCCCGTTTCGACCTGAAATACGACGTCACCCACCTTCCGCGGCAGGCCCGCGAGACGAGCATTCGGCTGCTGGGCGAGCAGGTGGCGCCACGGGTACGGGAATTGCTCGCCCAACAGCCCAGCGATTGGCAGCCTGACGGACGCCCGCCGGCCTCACTCACTCGGGCCGGTCAATGAAGGGGACCATCGGGATCCTGGGTGCCGGCAAGCTCGGAACGACGCTGGCCCGGTTGGCGGTGGCGAAGGGCTACCGCGTGCTGATCGCCGGCTCGGGCGATCCGGGCAAGATCGCGCTGACGATTGAGATCTTCGCGCCGGGGGCAGAGGCCGTCTGGGCTCGCGCCGTCGCCCGGGAGGCGGACATCGTGATCCTCGCGCTCCCACTCGGCAAGTACCAGTCACTCGCACCTGACGACCTGGACGGCAAGCTGGTCATCGACGCCATGAATTACTGGTGGGAGACCGACGGTATTCGAGACGATCTCAATCATCCGCACTGCCCAACCAGTGCACTGGTGCAGGAGTTCCTGACGGATTCTCGCGTTATCAAGGCCTTCAACCACATGGGCTACCACGATCTGGAGACGGAAACCCGGCCGGCTGGCACGCAGGAACGCAAGGCGATAGCTATCGCGGGCGAGAACCCGGCCGACATCGAGCAGGTGGCGGCCTTCGTCGATGAACTCGGGTTCGATCCGCTCGTCGTCGGTTCGCTATGGGACAGCGTCCGCTTGCAGCCGGGTCAGCCCGCCTTCGGCGCAAACCTCCCGAAGGCTGAACTCGCGGCTCTTGTCGACAGCGGACCGCCCTCCCGATAGCCTCCGGCAAGGAGCAGGATCGCTGCAGCGATCAGTTGCGAGGCTGCGAGTCCTAGTGGCGTGAGCCCGCCCACCGTTCCGGCGTCGTGCGAGGTAGTCATGCGGTCGGCGTAGACGTAGCCGGCTGCATAGCTGCCGGCCGCGCCGAGGCACGCCGCCAAGCCCCACGCCGAGCCGGCGGCGGAATGCCAGGGTTGCAGGATCACGACGAGTCCGAGAACCCGAGCACGAAGCCGGCGACCCGTCGTGCCCCGGTTCTTTGGCCTCGGTGCAGGACGCTGCCGAGGACGAGTGTGAGCAGAGGTGTCGCGCCGACGAGGGTTCCGGCGGTGCTCGCTGACACGCTGGTCTCTCCTGCGCTGTGGCAACGGGGGGTTTCGACAAGCTCAACCCGCAAGCGTCGACAAGCTCAACCCGCAAGCGTCGACAAGCTCAACCCGCAAGCGTCGACAAGCTCAACCCGCGAACGCCGCATTGATCAGCGCTTCCCCAGCGATCTGCTGGATGTGCACTTTGCCCGGCCGGAGGGTGGTTGGCTGACGGTGCACCCGAGACGGGTAAGGTTCCCGGTCGGAAGTCCTCAACTCGAACCCGATCAACGAAAGCAGGAGAGTTATGGCTCAGAAGACCTTTGTCATCATGGAGGATGACCTCGGCGAAGGCACCGCGGATGAGTCGGTGACCTTTGCGCTGGATGGCGTCACGTACGAGATTGACCTGAGTGCGGCGAATGCCCGCTCTCTCCGGGACGGGCTGGGCGGGTTTATCGCGGCTGGTCGTCGGGTGGGTGGCGCTCGTCGGGTCGGTGGTAGCGCCCCGGCGCGTACCGATAAGGAGCAGCTGGATGCGATGCGCCGGTGGGCTCGGGAGAACGGTTACGAAGTGTCGTCCCGCGGTCGGATCAGCAAGGTCGTCAGGGACGCCTACAACGCGTCGCGATAGCCCGCGGTCGCTGGCTTGGCAACGCGTGGGTGGGCGGCGCCGTAGGACCCTTCGCCAAGGAAGCGCTGATCAATGCGGGGTTTCGCTGGTTGAGCTTGTCGACGCTTGCGGGTTGAGCTTGTCGAAACCCCCCGTTGCCACAGAGGCCTCGACAAGCTCGACCGACGATGGATCGGCACTTCCCTAAGGGCGAGGTGCGTTCGTGAATACCGGGGGGTCTGGTGTCAGCGCTCGGAATCCGGGTCCCGACAAGCTCGACCGAACGAGCGCACAAGTAGTGTATCGCTGTTATGTTATCGTCGCCGCATGAGTCCTCGCATGGCCGACCCCGCGGTTCGTACCGCGCTGATTGAGGCTGCCGCCCGACTGCTGGCCGAAGAGGGGCCGACGGCGTTGAGCACCCGACGTTTGGCGACCGAGGTGGGGACGTCGACCATGACGATCTACACCCACTTCGGCAGCATGAGCGAGCTGCACGCGGCCGTTCGTAAGGAAGGATTCGCACGGCTGGCGGCAGCGATGGAGCAGTCGAGGGTTGCCGATGATCCCGTCGCGAAGCTGGCGGCCGGGTGCGTGGCCTACTTGAACGCGGCGATTGGCGAGCCCGAACTGTATTGGGCGATGTTCAACCATCGGCCGCCCACCGAGGACGACGCCGGCGGCGAAGTCTTCGCGAAGCTTCGGCAGGGCGTCGACGACTGCGTCGAGGCAGGGCGATTCTCCGATCCCGGTCCGGACGGCAGCTTCCTGTGGGCGGGCGAGATCTGGGCCGCCCTGCATGGCTTGATCGTCCTCACCCTGTCGCGGACGGTAACCGACCAGACCGTGCGGTTCATGCTCGCCGACCTGCTGCTGCGGCTGTTTGTCGGATTTGGGGACGCCGCGGACGGCGCTCGGCGGTCGGTCGACTCCGCGCATCTATCGTGACGACGCGAGAGCCAAACCGCGTCAAGCCAGAATGATCCTGCGCCCCCGGAAGACGATCTGGCTATTTCGCTGAGGCTGCGGCGTGGCCGTGACAAACTCTGGCCAAAGCTGGAGGAGCCGATGCCACCATTGCGGGACGCCCACCGCCACCAGTACCAACGACTACCAGTTGCTGCCGTTCATCGTCTGGTCGGCGGTGCTGCCGTCGGTGTTCGGAGCGGTGGCGAAGGCCGGCTGGGTTGCCATCCTCGGCACAGTGCTGGGCAATCTGAGCTTCGTCGGCGCGCCGCTCGCGACCAAGGTGATGCTGAACACCACCGACGACATCTCCGGCCTGGTCAAGCTGCTGATCGACGCGGGCGGCAACATCGGGGCCGCCGTCTGCATCGCGGAGTCCGCCAGCCTGCCGACGCCGTGAGGCCTGGGTCGGCGCTGCGTGCCCCCGTCAGGAACTCTCGTAGCGACCGGGATCGGTCCACACGCAGAGCCGCTTGCTGGAGTTCCCTCCGGCCGGCCACACCACGGCGAGCTTCATCGGCTCCGCCCCGTTGGTCAGCGGATGCGCGTGCGCCCAGATCAGGTACATCCGCTCGCCGTCGATGGTCAACGGCGCGGCGTTGGTGGGTGCCACCGCGCCCCACACCTTGACCCGTCCGGTCTCGGTGCGCGGCACGGTGGGGCAGACCCCGCCGTAGCCGCGGCGGTCCTTCAGGTTGACCAGCGCCACCGTGTCGCCGGTCTTCGCCACGCCGACCTGGCGGGTGGAGGCGAAGGTGCCCGGACTGGAGCAGGGCAGGTAGTCGTCGATGATCGGCTCGCGCAGCCGTTCCTTGACCTGGAATCCGCCCTTGATCGCGGTCACCTTGGTGGTGGCGTCCCCACACCGGGCGGTCAGACCGATCGGAATCATCACCTGCTCGGCACCACCGGACGCGGTGGCCAGCCAGATGTGCCAATGCTGGCGGTAGCCGTTGCCGTCCAGTTGGGCGATCGGCACGGCCATGTCCTCCAGGCCGTCGCCGTCGGCGTCGGAATAGACCGGCTTGCCGAGCGTGTAGGTGCGTCCGTGCTTGTCCGGCTTGGTCAGATCGACCTTGATCGTTTGCGAATGGTCCTCGAACCACTGCCAGTCGAGCGCCTTCGGGTCCAGCGCGCGGATGGCGTCCGTCGCGGGCCCGGACGGCGTGGGTGCGGACGCCGAGGTTGCGGTCCCCGCGCTGCCCGGCCCCGCCCCTCCAGGTTCTGCACCGCCGGGTTGACCACCGCTTTCACCCGAGCCGGCGGTACAGCCGGCGAGCAAGGCCGCGAGCGCGACGCCGCAAACGAGCCGGGTGAAACGGGGGAGTATGCGGTCCATCGGTGCTCCTCGGCGGCTTTGGTGAACTGGCTCACGATCGGTCGGTGCGGGGAGGGTGGTGGCCCTACTGTGGCGGACCCCGATGACAGTCGCAAGTGACGGGGATCAGCGGATGGCTGTGAACAGCGATCGTCGCCGCGCGAGAAGCCGGCCTGGGCCGTCCCTGATCGCCGCTGCTGCATCCGTCGCCACCTTGCGAGAACCTCAAGAGGCGCTGAATTCGAGCTTGATCATCTCTTGATCGCTGCTCCATCACCGGCCGAGGAGGCCTTGCACTCGGCCGATCAGTCTGCTCCCACGACAACGAGGTACCCAGCCTCAACAGCCCCAAGGAGCAGACATGAAGAAGGTCATCGGAGCCCTCGCCGCCGCAGCGATCGCGGGAGGCGCCCTCCTCATTTCCACGCCGGTCACCGCATCGGCGCAGGAGGCCAACACCTGCTACGCGACCTCGGTCGTGCACGAGTCCCGCTACCAGAAGGTCATCGCGGGCAAGCAGGAGACGACGACCACGGAGTACCGGTTCCGCAGCCGGGTCGAGCTCTACGGCTCCAAGGAGATCAAGTCGGTCGAGGGCTGGGACTTCGTCGACGGCGGCACCACGAAGGTGAACGGCCAGGTCGTCGCCGGCCATTGGGTGAAGTCGCCCGGGTTCCATCAGATCCCCGATGTGATCATCAACATCGTCTGGGGCAAGAGCGGCGTTCCCGAGCAGTACCTGGGCACCGGCTCCGTCTCACTCAGCAGCTACGGCGGCCCCCGCGAAACCGTCAAGTACAAGGCCGAGAAGGTGCTGACCGACGAGGGCTACACCGATTGGGGACCGTGGTCGGACTGGTCCACCGACAACCCCGGTGGCGAAACCGACACCCGCGACGTCGATAGCCGCAAGGTCGGCAACGACGACGGGACGCCGGACCGGACCGTCTACTACCTGCCCGGTGGCGGCAGCTCCAGCGACCTGGGCGAGGCGAACTGGACCACCGACGTCCCGGACAATTCCTGGACGTTCATCGACAAGCGCGATCGTGAGACCAAGACGCCGATCGACTGCCCGCCGCCTGCCGCCAAGAAGGTCACCCTCAAGGTGCAGGTCGACAAGTACTCGACCACGACCAAGAAGCTCCGCTCGAAGGCGGTCGGCTACGACAACGACGGCCTGCTCCGCAAGGGCGAGGACAAGCCGCACTACGGCAAGTCCAGCTGGGAGATCGTCACCGTCACCGGCACCACCGAGACCACCAAGGCCGAGTGGCTGAGCAAGATCAACCAGGCCACCAAGAAGATGCCCAACCTGACCTCGACGAGCAAGTGGTCGGCGAGCGCGGCCAAGGGGCGCAAGTCGATCACCGTCGCCTGGGTCATCAGCGGTGACGGCAACCCGACCGCGTGGTACTACCAGCACACCAAGACCAACGTCGCGCAGCGGTTCCTCGCCAGCAACCGCTGACCGTGACTCCAAGAGCTGCCGTCGTGACTTACGACGGCAGCCCTTGCGGCACGCCACGGTGCTGCGGGGCGGACGGGCGCCTGGCGACGCGGGTCACTCGGCTTTCGATGGCCGTTCCACCACGACGGTCACCTTGGTGACCACGGCCGCGAGGGCGCCCACCCCCAGCAGCAGCGGGGCGACCAGCGCGGTGACCGCACCTACGGTGAGGCCGGCGTTCAGCGGTACCTCCAGCAACGTCTTGCCACCGCGCCGCAGGGTGATCCGGCGCACGTTGCCCTCGCGGATCAACTCCATGATCTTTCCGACGACGTTGCCGAGTGTCACCTCGAACTGCTCGGTGTTGCCCTTCTCGGTCATGCTTGCTCACTCCAACGACGGTCAGGGGCCGGTGTTCCGGCCGATGCACCCATTCTTTCCACGCCGGGCAAACCGGTGGCGGTTCGGCTGATCCGGCACGGCT
The DNA here is from genome assembly GCA_039811845.1 of Micropruina sp. Lineage (GTDB taxonomy): Bacteria > Actinomycetota > Actinomycetes > Propionibacteriales > Propionibacteriaceae > Micropruina. The sequence continues at coordinate 10,861 of JBDHZN010000028.1, forward strand.
GCGGAAGGCCGCCGGTAGCCTGATAGGTAAGCAAAGGACGCCGCGACGCGGTTCGCCCGGACCACGTCGGAGTGGATGCACTCGGTGGTGATTGAGATGGCTCGGATCTTCCTCGTCGACGATCACGAACTGATGCGCCGCGGGATCGTCAGCGTTCTGGACACCCAGCCCGATCTCGCCGTCGTCGGCGAAGCCTCGTCGTGTCGCGAGGCGGTCGTCCGGATCGCGGCGACACGACCCGACGTCGCCGTACTCGACGCCGGTCTACCGGACGGCAGCGGCATCGACCTGTGCGGCTACCTCAGACACCGGCATCCGAGTATCGGCTGCCTGATCCTGAGCCCGGAGCCGGACGACGACACGATGCTTGCGGCGCTGCTGGCCGACGCGTCCGGCTGCCTGCGGAAGTCGGTGCGGGCCGCCGAACTGGTGCGCGCGGTGCGTGCCGTTTCGGCCGGACGGCGACTGCTCACCCCGCTGGTGACCCGGCCGATCACCGGCCCGCACCGCTGGAACGAGGATCCGCGGTTCGCCTCGCTCAGCGCCCGTGAGCGGCAGATCCTCGCCCTGATCGCGGACGCCCTGACCAACCGGCAGATCGCCGACCGGCTCGGCCTGGCCGAGAAGACGGTCAAGAACCACGTGTCGAGCCTGCTGTGCAAGCTCGGTTTCGAGCACCGCACCCAGGCGGCCGTCTTCGAGATCGAACGGCTCAGCGAGCAGGCCCGGCTACGCTCGATGGCCGCCGGCTGGCGCTAGTCGTCTGCACCCGCCCGGACGATGAGCACCGGGCAGTGCGCGTGGGCGGCGCACGCCGAACTCACCGAGCCCAGCAGCATGCCGACGAAGCCGCCGTGGCCGCGGCTGCCGAGCACCAGGGTGTCGCAGTGCCGGCTGAGGCCGATCAGGGTGCGGGCCGCGGGCCCGGGCAGCACCGTCCGGGTCAGCCTCTCGGGCGGGGAGTCGCCGAAGGCGTCGGCGATCGCGGCGTCCAGCACCTGTTCGGCGTCATGTTCCGGGGTCCACTCGACGACCAGGTAGGGGTCGGTGAAGGCGGGTGGCGACCAGACGGTGACCGCCTCCAGCGGAGCCTGGAAAGCGGTGGCGATCCGCGCCGCATAGCGGAGCGCCGCGATGGAGGGCCTTGACCCGTCCACCCCGACGACCACGCGATCCTTGGTGATGTTCTCGGTCATACCTCGACTGTGGCCGCTCAATGACGCCGCGGCTGGGACGAAAGTCCCACCGCATGGGTGGCACTCCTGGGGGCGCCTATGTCGCGGCGGCGCATCGGTACGGCAAGCTGGACCCGCCGGCGCACGAATCCCGTGACATCGGCCCACCGCCAGGGTGGACGTCCAAGCGCGCGAGCGACGAAACGGAGGACATACGGTGAACGCAGCGATCGAGAAGGGTCTTTCGCACGCCGACCAGACCAAGGTGGTCGAGGTGGGTCGGGGCGTGCTCGCCCGGGTCGGTGAGATCGTCCGGGGCTCGATGGACGTCGGCGACGCGTCGGTGCTGGTGGTCGCCGACGAGCGCACCTGGGCTGCCGCCGGCGAGGCCGTCGACGCCTCGCTGCGCGCCGCCGGGTTGCGGGTCGAGGAGGCGCTGATCTTCCCCGGCACTCCCGCGTTGTACGCGGCCTACGAGCACTGCGAGACGATCCGCGAGCGGCTGCGCGAGACCGGTTCGCTCGGCGTGGCGGTCGGTGCCGGCACGCTGAACGACCTGGTCAAGCTGGCGTCCGGTGAGTTGGAGCAGCCCTACACGGTGGTCGGCACCGCGGCGTCGATGGACGGCTACACCGGCTTCGGTGCCCCGATGACCCGCGACGGTGTGAAGGTGACCATGCCCTGCCCGGCACCGCAGGTGGTGATCTTCGACCTGGACGTCGCCGCCGCGGCACCGCCGAACATGGTCGGTTCGGGTTACGGCGATCTGTCGGCGAAGATTCCGGCCGGCGCCGACTGGCTGCTGTCGGACGCCGTCGGCTGGGAGGCGATGCATCCGCTGGCCTGGGAGTTGGTCCAGGGCGGCGTCGCGGAGGCGCTGGCCCGCCCCGCCGATCTGGCGGCCGGCGATCCGGACGCCTACGCGGGACTGGTGAACGGGCTGATCCTCTCCGGGTTGTCGATGCAGGTCTACGGCGGCACCCGTCCGGCCTCCGGCGCCGAGCACTACTTCAGCCATCTGTGGGAGCTGGACCATCTCGGCCAGGATTGGGATCCGCCGCTGTCGCACGGCTTCAAGGTGGCCATCGGCACGCTGGCGATGAGTGCCTTCTACGAGCGTTTCTTCCTCCGCGACGTCACCGCTGATGCGGTCGAGAAGGCGATCGCGGCCTGGCCGGCCTGGGAGGTGATCGAGGCCGACATCCGTAGCCGCTTGTCGGGGACGCTCGCGGACCACTGCGCGAAGGAGACCCGGGCCAAGTACATCGAGGCCCCGGCCCTGCGGGAGCGGCTGACCCACGTGCTCGAGATCTGGGGAACGCTCAAGCCGCAGCTGGAGAAGCAGCTGATCCCGGCCCGCGAGCTGCAGGCGATGTTGAAGGCGGCCGGTGCGCCGAGCGTCCCCGAGGACATCGGCATCACCGCTGCCAAGGTCAAGGACACCTTCCTCAGCGCCGCCTACTACCGGTCGCGCTACAGCGTCCTCGATCTGGCTCGCGAGCTGGGCTGGTTCGACGAGTTGGTGGACGAGGTGTTCGCGTCCGGAGCTCTGTGGAGCGGGCTCAGCCCACTCGATTGATCGGGTGCCCTTCGCAGAAGGCGCGAATGTTGTCGCCGACCATCGACACCAAACGTTGTCTGGTCTCCAGGCCCCGCCAACCCATGTGCGGCGTGATGATCACGTTGTCCATCGTGAAGAGCGGGCTTGAGTCGTCGAGCGGTTCGACCTCTTGCACATCGAGGCCGGCGCCGGCGATCACACCCGTGCGCAATGCTTCGATCAACGCCGCCTCGTCGATCAGTGCGCCCCGTGCGGTATTGATCACATAGGCGGTCGGCTTCATCACGGCCAGCGTCTGCTGATTGATCATGTGTTTGGTCGCCGCGTTCAGCGGGCAATTGAGCGAGATGAAATCGCTTCGCTCGAAGACCTCGTCGTTGGTCGTGAAGTGAATCCCGTCCACGTCGGGTCGTGGGGTTCTGGTGGCGACCAGGATGTTCATTCCCAGTGCCTGTGCGACCTTGATCGTTTCTCGCGCGATATTCCCGTATCCGATGAGACCCAGGGTCTTGCCGTTCACCTCGACGTGATCGACCATCAGGTGTTGGTGGAAGTTGGCCCGATCTCCGCCAGCCAGCATGCGGATCTGCTGCTGCAGCGAGCTGGCCAGGCTGAGGATCAGGAGAATCGCAGTGTGGGCCACGCGGGCGGTGCTGTAGGCGGGAATGTTGCACACCACGATGCCTCGATCGCGTGCCGCGTCCAAGTCGATGTTGTTGTAGCCGGTGCCGGCTTCGCAGATCAGTTTCACGCTGTCCGGGAACTGCCGGATGATGTCGCCAGGAACCTTCATTTCCTTGGTGACGACGATGTCGAATCCCGCCACGCGCTCGAGAATCTGATCTTCCGACGTCTCGTCGTGAATCACCACCTCGGAGGCGATCTGGTGATAGTCGACCTTTCCGTCGTAGTCCACCAGCCCGGCGTTCAGCACCACCGTCTTGTCAGCCACGGTCTCATCTCCTTTGCTCCGGCCGGTTGAATACGTGCCCCGACTCTTGAGCTGAGTCGAATCTACGCCCGGCGACTGGTCGACTCTATCGAAACCCCTTGCCAGATACCTGCCGGTCGCTCTTATGCTGACCTGACTTCCCTGGTGCGGCGATGGATGAAGCGCGGCGATGGAGGAGTTCGGTGCGGAGGGGTTCGGACGCGGGGGCCTGACACGGGGAGCCTGACGAGGTGCGGGCCCGGCGAGGTGCGGGCCGTCATCCCGGGCTGCCCCGGGATCTCCGGTGACGGGCGCCGTCCGAAGAAAGTTCCATGATGGGGTGCCACGAAGTGGGGGGCCGCTGCGTAGGTTGACCGTGACCAGTTCGCTCGCGACGTGGGAGGCAGTGGTGGCCGACGCCGACCCGACGCCGGCCGGCGAGCTCGACTTCGAACGGTTCGTCCACGAGCACTCGGTCGGCTTGCAGCAGTTCGCCTACCTGGTGATCGGCAACCCCGAGGACGCCCGCGACGCCGTGCAGGACGCGCTGCTCGGCGCCATGCGGCAGTGGCACACGATCCGCGGCACCGGCAACCCGGCCGGCTATCTGCGACGCAGCATCGTCAACGCCAACGTCTCCCGCTGGCGCAAACGCCGCCGCGAAGTCGTGGTCGCCGAGGTGCGTGACGAGGCCGTGCCCAGCGACAGCCGGGTGTTCGACTCGATGTACCTCGGCGCGCTCACCGGCCGGCTGACCGGCCGACGCCGGGCCGCGCTGGTGCTGCGCTACTGGGAAGAGTGCAGCTATGCCGAGATCGGCGAGGTCCTGGACTGCACCGAGGCCAGCGCGCGCTCCTTGGTGCACCGAGCGCTCGGCGATCTGCGCCGCGAGGCCGAGAGGGGGAGCGATGGTTGACGACGATCCCTTCACCGGCCGGAGTGAGTTGGAGGACGCGCTGCGGCGCCATTTCCGCGACGAGGTGGCCCGGACCGACTTCCAGCCCTTTCGGCTGGACGAACTGCAACAGCCCCGGCCCACGCCGATTCGGTCGCGGCGGAACCGGTGGCTGCTGGCCGCGGCGGCCGGTGTCGCCGTGGTGGTGGGGGCGACCCAACTGATGATCGGGCAGTTGACCCCAGGACCGGTGACCGCGGTTCCGGCCAGCGCAACGCCGTCCGCCGGCCCGGTGCAGGCGTCCACCGCGCCGCTGTGGACGCCGCGACTGCCGGCTCCGGTCGACGTGGAGCGCTACGCACAGGTGAGCCTGAACGGTTCGGTGTACCTGCTGGCCGGCCGGAGCACGGACGGAACCTGCCGGTTGGACGGCTACCGCTACCAACCCGGAGCCGACCTGTGGCAGCCACTGGCCGACGGTCCGAGTCGCGGCCGGCAGTGTGCGGCGAGCTACGCGTTCGCCTCCGGCAGCCGGATCTATGTGATGGTCGACGCCGGCGCCCAAGCCGCCGGCGACCGGATGGAGCTGTACGCCTACGACACCGTCGACAACGCCTGGAGCGCCTTCCACGACGGCGGATTGCCCGACGACAGCGGCTGCACCCCGGTCGGGCTCGATGAGGGCATCTTCTGCCTCGACCAGAGCGACGAGGCGTCCGGGGCCCCGATCGGCTACCACCGCTTCACGTTTGCGGATCGGCGCTGGACCTCCGGAGCGGTCCAGCCGGGCGGGGGCCGGACCCGGCTGTCGGTGGTACCGCTCCGGGTGAACCTGGCCGTCGGCGAGCGGGTGCTGCTGGACACCCGGCTGCCGAGCGGAGGCATCGTGCTGACCGACTGGGATCCGGCGACCGGCAGATTCGCCGAGGTGACCGAGCATGCCGGCACCGGTGCCGAACTGGGCGCCGCGCAACTCACCGCGGACGGCACGGCCTACTTCAACCCTCCTGCCGACCCCGCGGGCCAGGGCATCCCGGCGAGCGACCCGCGGGCCACCACCGGCCTGGCGGTGGACCTCAGTCAGACTCGCTGGCAGAGCGTGGTGGCGCCGCATCCGGCGGGACCACTGATCAGCCAGACGCCCAGCGACGCCGGATGGGCGTTGCGCTACTACGGCGCGCAGGCGTCCGGCTATGTGAACGCCAACGGCTACCTGTACCGGCCCGATCGGCAGAGCTGGCTGGCGATCGTGCCGCTGCCGGCGCCCGAAACGGGCAACGTTCAGATGGGCTGGGTCGGTAGCGCCCTGCAGTGCCAGCGCGCCGCCCCGCGCAACTGCTGGGGGTTGTCCGCCCGGCCGCTCGCCGAGCTGGCCACACCACTGGATCAGGCGGCCATCGATGCCAGCAACGCACGGGTCGGCTGAGGGCTCAACGATGGCAGCACGCGTCAGCACGCGCGACCGGTCGGGTCTGGTCAGCAGCGGAACTTCCTGGCTCGGCCGGCACTGGCCGATGCTGGTGATCGCCGGGCTTGCCTTCGTCGTCCGGCTGGTTCCGGTGCTGCGCGGCGGCGGCCTCACCGGGCGTGGCAGCTACGATCCGTTCGTCTACTACGGGGCGGCGGCCGCGCTCGGCACCGGGAAGCTGCCCTATCGGGACTTTCTGCTGCTGCATCCGCCCGGTGTGCTGCTGGCGCTGTTTCCGTTCACCGAACTCGGCGAGTTGGCCGGCGACCCGATCGGAATGGCGGGGGCACGGCTGGCGTGGATGGCGATGGGCGCGGCCAACGCCGTCCTGATCTACCTGATCCTGTACTGCCGTGGCCGGACGGCGGCGCTGGTCGGTGCCGGCCTGTACGCCGGTTGGTACCCGGCCTGGTACGTCGAGCACGACGTCCGGCTGGAAGGACTGGCGACGCTGCTGCTCCTGGCGGCGTTGCTGCTGCTGGAGCGGATCGGTGCGCGCCGCGAGCCGCTGGGCTGGGTGGTGCTGGCAGGGGCACTGCTCGGCTACGGCGCCCTGGTGAAGCTGTGGGGTCTGGTGCCGCTGGCCGTGGTGCTGGTGTGGTTGCTGGTGAGTCACGGCGTCCGGCTCGCGGTCGGTGCGCTGGCCGGCGCCGCCGGGGTGATCGGGCTGGTGATGACACCGTTCGCGATCGCGGCACCGAACTGGCTGCAGCTCATCGTCTTCGCCCAGCTCGGCCGTCCGCGTGACGACCACGACTGGCAGTTCCGGTTGCGTTCGCTGCTCGGGATGGCCCCGGTCACCGGAACGGTGGGCACCGTCACCATGGTGGTTGCGGCGCTGCTGACCGTGGCCGTGATCGTTGTCGCATGCCGGACCCCGGCCGGACGGCTGCACGCCGCCCTCGCCGTCGCCGGGACAGCGGTGCTGCTGGCCGGGTCACTGTGGTACCCGCACTATGCGGCGTTCGTCGCAGCCCCACTGTGCCTGCTCTACGGCAACGTCGCCGGGATGCTCTGGCGGCGGATCACCGCCGGCTGGCTACGGGTGATAGTAGCGGCCGGAATCACTGCGGTGCTGCTCGCCGGAGTCCTGGCGCTGCTCAGTTCCAGCACCGGGACGCGGTTCCCGGCGGGACGGCTGACGGCGCTGCTGGACGGACGGCCGGGCTGCGTCACCACCGACCGCACCGCGGTGTTGGTGCTGACCAACACGCTGCGTCGCAACATCGCCCGCGGCTGCCCGATCGTGGTGGACCCGCTGGGCTACCGCTTCGCCGGCCAGGGAACGGACGCCTCGGCTGCGGCCACCCGACATCGCTACCAGCGGGAGCTCGTGGACTACCTGGCGAGCGGGCACAGCGCCGTCCTGGTGTCCCGCTCGCCGAAGAGCTTCGAGCCGGAGCTACGGGCCCGGATCGAATCGTGGCCGGTGATCGGCGGCGTGGGGCGCTACCAGGTGCGGGAGCCGTCGTGAACGCCGGTCCGGTCGAGCCTCTCGCGGTGGCCGGAGGTTGGTGGCCGGGGCACTAGATTCGGATCAGGCCCGGCACGATAAGGAGCATTGCGTGTCATCACACCCCCCTCGGCCTCGGCCTCGGCCAGCCTCCCGCCGACCGGTGGCGGCGCTGGCGGCGCTGCTGCTGACCGTCGTGCTGACCGCCTGCGGCTTCGAGCCGTCCGCCCCGCAGTCCACCCCCGTGCCAGCGGGCGGGAACGGCCCAGCGGCATCGACGCTGGGACCGGTCAGTTCCGTGCCTGACCTGCACGTCCCCGGCCGACTCCAGGTCGTCGCCGGGACGGCGGACCGGTTCATCATCGCCGGCGACCAGGCCCCCGGACGGTATTCGGCCGACAACGGCAGGAGTTGGCAGGAACTCCCCGCCGAGATGGTCGTCCGCGCCGACCTGCAACGCGGCGGCGGGCCGTCCTTCGGCTCGTACATCGGCTACCAGGGGACCTTCGCCGGCCTCGTCCCGGCTGAGGAGGGCAGTGGCTACCGCGGGTTGCAGCGATGGGACCCCGGCACCGGCGAGCTGACCTTCTACCCCTTCGATCTGCCGGCGATGGTGCCCGGCGGCGAAGCCGAACCGCTCTATCCCGTCGACTACGTCGGCACCACCGTGGTGCTCAGCGACGGCCGGATCCTCCGCTTCGGGGACGGCCGGGTGGAGCAGCTGACGCCGAACTTCGCCGCCACGCCGCGGCTGAACGGACTCCGCACCGCACTGACCAAGGACGGCGCGACTGCCGTCCGGCTGGGCTATTCGACCACCGGCAACTACGGCTACCTGAATATCGCCCCCACCACGGGCGGTGCCGCCGGCAAGGCATATCGCATTCCCGGGCTGCTCGCGATGGACGTCAGCGCCTTCACCATTCACTATCTGGTGGGCACCACGACGACGCTGCGGGCCTGCCGGGTGAACGTCGAGACCCCGCGCGACGCGACGTGCACGAAGCTGACCGACGGCGACTATCGCCGCTCGCGGTACGACGCGCGGCTGACCACCTCGATCGGCGCGACGCAGGTCTATCTGGTGCGGCGCTCCGGCGGCGGCACGCGGCAGTGGCTGGTCCGTGAGGGCCGGGCCAGCGCGGTCGGCGGCTCCGGCCAGCGGTGGCAGTGGTTGCCGCTGCGCGACAGTGGGCAGCCGATGGCGCTGGTCACCGACCGGGCGGGGGTGACGATGGCGGCCGAGGTGAATCGGAGCGGTACGCCGAGTCCGCTGTTCAGCGCTCCCGCGGTGGCTGCCCATGCGCTGGACGGGGTGCTGGCCACCGGCCGCATCACCTATCAGCAGGACGCCTTCAGCAACCCGGCAGGTGTTCGACGGTCGGTGTGGACCCGGACGCTCGGCGAAAAAGGCCTCGGCGCCGCCGCACCGCTCACCGACCGCCGGGTGGTGGCGGTGCGCGCCTCCGCGGCTCGGACGGTGGCGCAACGCGGCCGGCCCGGACGCGGGGGCACCACCAGGATCGACTGCTACGACGGCGGAAAGCAGACCGGCAGTTTCCCGGCCGGCCGCGGTTCCTGGCTGCGGACGCTCAGCGGGCCGTACGCCCTGGTCGGCGACCGGGTGGTGCGGGTGGACGGCACCCGCCACGACAGCGGCCCGGTGCTGGCGTTGTTCGGCAGTCAGGTCGTCGAGGCGTCCGGAACCGAAGACTCCGCCTCGCGCAGGTTCCAGATCCGTGACCTGGAACGCCCGGACGCCGAACCGGTGCCCTTGGAACTGCCGCAGCCGGAGGGCCGCAGCTACCGCGACGACGGTTGGCTGGCCTGGAAGGACTGGGTGGTGGCCGGCTACCGGGAGGGTGGCGGCTACGACCAGCTGATCTACAACCGCCGGACCGGGGCCGGCATCACGGTGACCGGCGATGACGAGGTGACCGCGCTCGGCGACGGATGGGCCGCGGTGACCACCGCGACGACAACGGAGATCCGCGCCCTGGACGGTTCGGGCACACTGCCGCTCACCCAGGCCGGTAGGGGTGCGGTGAGCACCGACGGTGAGCGCACCGTGGCCTGGACCGACGAGACCGGGGTCCGGGTGGCCGAACTGAGTGGCCTGCAGATGTCGGCGGCACGCCTGCTGGGAGTGATCGCTCCACCCACTTTCGCGCGTGGTGCGGTGTGGCGTCCGCAGTTCGACCTGACCCAGGCGGTGCGGGCCGGCAGCATCGAGATCAAGCGAGCCGACGGCACGCTGGTCCGGACCCTGCCCACCCGGGCTTCCGGACAGGGCTCGATCCGCGGCCCGGCCTGGGACGGCACGGATGCCTCCGGCAAGAAGCTGCCAGCCGGTAGGTACCACTGGACGCTGAGCGTCGAAGGCGCCGACGGCAGCGGTGCCGCGACCGCCGTCGACGGCAGCGGTCCGGCAACGGGCACCGTCACGGTCACCGCCGCCGGCTGAACTCAAAGAACTCCTTCGTCCCGGTGGTCGCCGCCGTCCGCCCGGTGACTCTCACCGTCATCCCGGGCTCCGGCCCGGGATCTCACTGCTGGTGCGCTTGGGGCGTCAGAGATCCCGGCGTGCGCCGGGATGACGGTAGGCCGACGGCCGCTAGAGCCGTTCCCGCAGGCCGGACGCGCGGCGTGCCGTCCGCTCGACTGCGGCCCTCAGCGCCTCCGGCGTCCCGATCAGGTGGACGGCGTCGCGGGCCCGGGTGACGGCGGTGTAGAGCAGCTCGCGGGTGAGCAGCGGCGACTGCACATCGGGCAGCACCAGGGTGACCGCCGAGAACTGGCTGCCCTGGGACTTGTGCACCGTGAGGGCGTCCACCGACTGGATCGGGCCCAGCAGTTCCGGGCTGAGCGGACGGGTGGCGCCGCCGGCGAAGTGCACCAGGGGGCGTCCGGTGCCGGTCAGCACGACGCCGGTGTCGCCGTTGTAGAGGCCCCAGTCAGGCTGGTTGGTGGTGACCAGCACCGGACGCCCGGCGTACCAGTCGCCCTCGGCGCCGAACCCGGCCACCGAGGCACGCAGCCAGAACTCCGCCTGCCGGGCCCAGGTCGTGGCGCCGTGCGGGCCGTGCCGATGCGCACACAGCAGCCGGTGCCGCTCCAGCAGCCGCAGTGCCGTCGCCGCATCGCCGGAGAGCGCGGCACGGTGGATGTCGCGGCCGAGGTGTACTACCCGGGCACGCAGTTCGTCCTGCGGTTGGTCAGGCCCGGTGAGGGTGAGTTGCGGATGTCCCGCGGTGGCCAGCGCCAGTACGGTGCCGGCGTCGCCGGACCGGACCGCTTCGGCGAGTTCACCCAGCACCCCGGTGAAGCGATAGTTGCGCCGCAGCCGAACCACCGGGCTGTGGCCTTCGGTGCCGCGCCAGAACGCCTGAGTGAGGTCGCTGAGCACCGCGCCGGCACCCACCGAGCTGAGCTGATCGGGGTCGCCGACCAGCACCAGCCGGGTCCGGTCGCCGAGGGCTTCGGTGAGCCGGGCCATCATCGTCAGCGACACCATCGACAGCTCGTCCACGATCACCACGTCGTGCGGCAGCGGGTTGTCCCTGTTGTGCCGGAAGGCCGGACGCCGATGCGGCTGGGCACCCAGCAGCCGGTGCAGGGTGCTGGCGGCCAGCCCGCCCACCCGGTCGGCAACATCGGCCGGCAGAGCATCGGCCGCCTGCCGCAGGGCTTCGTCCATCCGGGCCGCCGCCTTGCCGGTCGGCGCGGTCAGCGCGACGCGTTGCACCCCCTGCCGGAACAGCAGGGCCAGGATGCGGGCGATCGTCGTGGTCTTGCCGGTCCCGGGGCCGCCGGCCAGCACGGTGACACCCGAGGTCGCCACCTGGGCGGCGGCGCGGCGCTGGTCGGGGTCGGCGTCCGGTGGTGGGAAGAGTTCGTCGAGCCAGGTATCGAGGAGAACGGGGTCGACCTCCGCCGGACGGGTCAGGGTGCGGCGCTGCAGGCTGAGCCTGACCTGCTCCTCCTGTTCCCAGTAGCGGGTCAGGTACAGCTTGTGGTCGATCAGTCGCAGCGGCCGGGTGACGTCGCCGTCGCTGCCGTGCGCCACCGCGGGGC
>JBDHZN010000029.1:0-21959 GCA_039811845.1 Micropruina sp.
AGGTGGTCAATCTGCGTCCGGGCAGCATCGTCGACATGCGCGGCGGCACCGTCGCCGCCGTCGATCCGGCCACCGGCAAGATCTGGGCCGGACGCTACGACCCGGCCGAGCGGGTCGCCGACCTTCGTGCGCTCGACCCGGCGCAGCCCGCCGTCGCCGAGATCGGCGAACAGCCCGCGGGCAGCACGGGGCAGACCGTCGCCCTCGCGGTCGGCACGGACGGCACCGTGCACGTCGCCGGCGTGAACGGCAACACCGTCACCATCGCCGTCCGCGATGGACGGCTGACCGAGCCGGTCAGCGGCAAGCTGGCCACCGCCGTCCGCTCCGTCCAGATCGCCGCGGTCGGGAGCCAGGCCGTCGTCTACGACGAGGTCCTGGGCCTGGTGATCCTGCCGGGCGGACGCACCAAGCAGGTCACCGCCGGGGTTCCTGGACGCCTCCAGCACAGCGGCCCGGACGCCCCCGGCGTGCTGCTCGCCCTTCCCGAGAGCCTGATCCGAATCGGTCTCACCGACGGGATCAGCACCGAGGTGGCCCGGGGCATCGGCTCCCCGCCCGCCGCCCCGGTCAGGCTGGCCGGCTGCGACTTCGGCGCCTGGGCCGGCACCCCGACCACCGTCGTCCGCGCCTGCGCCGAGGGGACGGCCGAGAACATGGCGGTGACCAGCCGGGCCCAGCCGCTGATCCGCCCGGTGTTCCGGGTGAACCGCAACAGCTTGGTGCTCAACGACGCCGCCGACGGCCGGGTGTTCGACCTCGACCAGCAGCTCCGGGTCGACAATTGGGACAAGATCAAACCCAAACCGAACCAGAACCCGAACGATCCGCAGAAGTCCGACAAGCCCGCCTTGAAGGACGCCGAACCGCACGCCAATGACGACCGGTTCGGTGCCCGCGCCGGCCGCACGCAGATCGTCCACCCGCTCGACAACGACACCGACTCGATCAGCAGCATCCTGATGATCAGCGCCGTCCGCGGGGTGCCGGAGGGCTACCGCGTCGACATCACCCCCGACGGCCAGGCGCTCAAGGTGACCACGCCGCCGCAAGCGCGGAACTTCTCCTTCCGCTACGTGGCCGGCAACGGCTACCACGAGGACGACGCCACCGTCACCATCGACATCAAGCGCCCCGAGGACAACGACAAGCCGCATCTGCGCGACGGCGCCAGCAGCCCCGACTACAGCGTGCCGTCCTTCGGCACCCTCACCGTCGCGCCGCTGGGCGACTGGCGTGATCCGGAGAGCGACCCGGTGCTGCTGATGGATGCGACCGTCGACGGCGACGCGGTGCCCACCACGCCCGACGGACGCCTCGAGTACACCCCCGGTGGGGAGTCCTCCGATGTCCGGAAGAAGCTCAGCTACCGGGTCGCCGATGTGCCAGGCAACGAGGTGAGCGCCGACCTGAACGTGACCGTGCTCGGCGAGAAGGCGCTGACCGGCGGCAAACCGGTCGCCAATCCGGACAGCGTGCGCGGCCAGGTCGGGAAGCCGATCGTGCTGCGTCCGTTGGCCAACGACCTGCCGGGCTCCGATCCGCGCACCCCGGACGCCCGGCTGGTGCTGGGCGGAGACATCGCTCCCAAGGCGAATCTGAAGGTCACCACCGACCAGCGCTCCGGGCTGGTCACCGTGGTCGCCAGCCGTCCGGGATCGTACTTCCTCGACTATGTCGCCGCCTACGGCTCGGCGCGTGTCGACCGTAGCCAGATACGTATCGACGTGGCCAAGGACGACGCCGGCTTCGTGCCGCAGACGATGCCGGACGCGGCCGCGATCCGCGGCACCAACCCGGTGCGGGTGGATGTGCTGGCCAACGACGCCGACCCGCGCGGCGGCATGCTGACCGTCCAGTCGGCCGAGACCGAGGCAGACGTGGACGTCGCGGTGATCGGTGGCCGCTGGCTGCTGCTCAGTCCCCGGTCGGACCGGATCAGCCCCAACCCGTTCACCGTGCACTACATGGTCAGCAACGGCTATCAGAGCGCCAAGGGCGACGTCACTGTCGCGCAGCTGCGGGCGGTGGGCAGTGACATTCCGATCACCCGCAAGGACCGGGCCATCGTCCGCGACGGCGACACGGTGCTGATCAACGCGCTCGGCAACGACACCAGCCCGGCCGGTTCGCGGCTGTCGCTGGTCAGCAACCTGGACGGCACCGCGGTCGTCGGCCAACTGCCGCTGTATGAGGCGGCCAGTACCGCCGAGGCGACGGACGCCGGCCAGGCCTGGGTGCATGCCGACCAGATCCGCTACGTGGCGCCGACCGGGCTGACCGAGACCCGCGAGATCACCATCGAGTACTACGCGCAGTCACCGAGCGGGGAACGCACCCGCGGCGAGGTGAGTGTGACCGTCAAACCGCTACCTGAAACCGCCGACGACAACCACGCCCCGCGTCCCGGCGACATCGAGGCCCGGGCGAGCGCCGGTCAGCGGATCAAGATCTCGCTGCCCACCTCGTCGCAGGACCCGGACGGCGATTCGGTGACCGTGGCCGGTATCGGGTCGTCGCCGAACCTGGGCCGGGTGGTCGGTTTCAGCCCCACCTCGGTCACCTATGAGGCCTATCCGGACGCCGGCAACGTCGGCACCGACACCTTCTCGATGATGGTCACCGACCGGTACGGCAAGCAGGCGGCGGCGATCGTCCGGGTCGCGGTGACACCACCCGGCGCACCGCAGCCGCCGATCGCCATCGAGGACAACGTGACCGCCGCGCCGGGGGCGTTGATCCGGGTCGACGCCCGGGCCAACGACCTGATAGCGCGAGCCGACAAGGTCGGCATCGCCCCGCTGAAGTCGCTCAACGACACCCTGCCGGCCGGGGTGGAGGTGAGCAAGGACGGCTTCATCACCGCCCAGGCGCCCGAGAACGGGCAGCCGTTGCTGCTGCAATATGCGCTGCGCGGCAACGGTGGCACCGGCCCGGCCGCCGGCATCACCATCACCCCGCGCGAGGGCTACGAGAACCCGCCGGTGATCTTCGACGAGGTGGCGGTCGTCGACGGCAAGGTCGCCAAGGCCGACGTGCTGCAGCGCGCCTGGGATCCGGATGGCCGCGACGAGCGGCTCACGGCGTCCGTGCTGCGCAGCGATCCGGCGATCACCGTCGTCGGCGGTGTCATCACCGTGCCGGTCACCGAGGCGCCCCAAGTCATTCCGTATCTGGTCACCGACGAGCGCGGTGCGCAGAGCGCGGCGCTGCTCTTCGTGCCGCCCAGCGGCGGGGGTGCCCCGGTGGCCCGGCCCGACGCGCGCATCGACCTCGACCCGAACGGCAGCCAGACCGTCCGGCTGGCCGATGTGGTGATGTCGCCGCGCAACCGGGACGTCCGGCTGACCACGACCGACACGCTGTCTGGCTCGCCCGCCGAGAAAGTGGCGATCGCAGCGGTCAACGACACCAGCTTCCGGGTGACGGCCGGCGACGGCTACGTCGGCCCGGGCGCCGTCACACTGCAGGTGATGGACGGCGAATCCGCCACCGATGAGGGCGTACTCACCTCCTACGTGACGATTCCGGTGCAGGTCGGACCGCCGACACCGGTGCTGCGTTGCCCGGAGGCGCCGATCACCCTGCCCGCAGGCGGTCAGCCGCGCAGCCTCGACCTGGGCAGCCTGTGCAACGTCTGGACGCCCGACTCGGACGACCTGGCCGCACTCAGCTACACCGCCCGTTGGGTCTCCGAGGCGCCCGCCGGCGTCGATCTCCAGGTCGGTCGCACCCTGGAGCTCGGTGCGTCCGGTGCGTCGCGGCCCGGCACCACCGCCGAGCTCGAGATCGGTGTCGCCGACTCGCGGGCCCTCACCCAGCGGTTGACGGTGAAGATCAGCGAGGCGCCACTGCCGACCATCCAGGGCCGCAGCTACGTCGACATCAAGCAGGGCACCCCGGTGCGGGTGCCGGTCGGCATCACCTCGGCCTTGTCGGACGCCGTGCCCGGCATCGTCAAAGTCGCCCAGGTGAGCGGGCCGTCCACGCCGTTCACCATCTCGGGAACCACTGTCACCTTCACCCCGCCCGGGGATGCGCACGGCCGGATCGAGTTCGACGTCACCGGCACCGACGTGGCCGACCACGGCCGCGCCGACCGGCATGTGACGGCACGTTTCGCACTGACCGTCTACGGGGTTCCCGGCAAGCCGGGCGCGCCGCGTCCGGGGCCCAAGGTGCAGTCGAAGGCCGAAACCCTCAGCTGGGCGGCGCCGGCCGCCAACGGTTCGCCGATCACCGGCTACCGGGTGCGGGACAGCCGTGGCCGGATCACCCCCTGCCCGGCGACCTCGTGCCGGATCAGCGGGCTGACCAACGGCACCTGGTACACCTTCCAGGTGCAGGCGCTGAACAAGGCGGGTGCCGGCGAGTGGAGCGAGCCGAGCCGTCGGATCCGGCCCGACCAGCCGCCGCCCGCGCCGTCCGGGCTACGGGTGTCGAACCCGCAGGACCACCAACTGACACTGAGCTGGAACCCGGTGAAGTTCGAGGGCACCGCGGTGAAGACTTTCCACATCCTGGTCGACGGCCGCAAGCTGAAGGCGCCCGGGTCAGCCACCTCGAAGGTGATCACCGGGCTCGACAACAACACCATCTACTCGATCACCCTGGCCGCCGAGAACGAGCTGACGATCGGCCCGGGGGCCCGCATCCAGGGCCAGTCGGCGGGCCGTCCGCTGGGCCTGAAGGCGCCCACCTTCAGCGCCGCCACCGCCACCGGTGCCGCGACCGCACTGCGAGTCGCCTGGAACCTGCCCGACAAGAACGGGCCGGCCGACCTGACCTTCTCGGTGGTCCGGGACGGCTCCAAGACCATCTGCTCTCACACCGCGGGCACGACCTGCACCGACGATCGGGTCACCTACGACGGTGCCACCCACAGCTACGAGGTGACCGCTCGCAACGGCGCCGGCAAGACGTCCAGCGCCCGGGCCTCCTGGCAGGCGGTGGGAACCCCGGAACGGCCTGGTGCACCGCGGGTGAGCGCCACCGGCAGCGACCGGACGATCCGGGTGCAGGGCACCGCGCCGGATTCGCGCGGCCGGTCCTCCACGGTGCGGATCATGGCCAACGGCTCGGTGGTGGACAGCTTCTCAGCCTCCGCCCGGGGCCAGGCTTTCGACCGCACCGTACGGGTCGGCGCGGACGGCGTCGCCTACAACTTCACCCTGCAGGTCTGCAACGAGGAACGCTGCGGCCCGGCCTCGGGTGGTGCCTCGGCGACAGCCTACGGCCCGATCCTGGGTTTCTCGCTCAGCCGCGGCACAGCCAGTGGCACCAGCGTGAGCTTCACCGTCAACGTGAACCCGAACGGACGTGCCGTCCGGGTCAGCGTGGACGGCTCCAACCTGGCCAGCACCGACGGCCGCGACGGTGCCTGGAGTCGGGCTGTTACTCGGGATCTGGGCGGCTACAGCCGCAGCCACACCTTCACGGTGGTGGTCAGCGATGGTTCTCGCAGCCAGACCCGGACGATCGCCCTCACCTCGGCCGATCCGCCCAAACCGACGGTGACGCTGATCTGGGGCGGCTACACCACCGATTTCCCGGCCGACTGTGGCTTCAGCAACCACTGCCGCTACGTCGGGGCCCGGATCTCCAACGCGCAGGGCACCCTGCAATGCCGGGTCCGGGACAGCTACGGCACCAGATTCCGGACGAACTGGTCGCAGGGCAACGGCGAACGGATCACCCAGGCCTACTGGGGCATCCATCCCGACAGTGCCTGGGTCGAGGTCGACTGCGGCGAGGCTTCCGGGCGTTGGTACGGCAGCAGACCGGCATGACGAGCGACAACCGCGACACCAGCAGCACACCACGCAACAGGAGAGCACGATGAGCATCACCGATGACCAGGCGACCTGGTTCGAGCAGACGTTCGAACAGTTGGTGGCCAACGTCGAGCTGGCGATCCGCGGCAAGAGCGAAATCATCCGGATCGCGCTGACCTGCCTGCTCAGCGAGGGCCATCTGCTGCTCGAGGACAACCCGGGCACGGGCAAGACGCAGCTGGCTAAGGCGATCGCGAACACCGTGCAGGGCAGCCACAGCAGGATCCAGTTCACCCCCGACCTGTTGCCCTCGGACGTGATCGGCGTCACCGTCTACGACCAGCACAAACAGACCTTCGAGTTCCACAAGGGCCCGATCTTCGCCACCGTGGTGCTGGCCGACGAGATCAACCGGGCGTCGCCGAAGACCCAGTCGGCGCTGCTGGAGGTGATGGAGGAATCCAACGTCACCGTCGACGGCGTCCGGCACACGGTCGGGCGTCCGTTCATGGTAATCGCCACCCAGAACCCGATCGAGCAGGCCGGCACCTACCGGCTGCCGGAAGCCCAGCTGGACCGGTTCCTGATGAAGAGCTCGATCGGCTATCCCGACCACGACGTCGCCGTCGAACTGATGGCGCAGGCCGCCAACCGGGACCGCTCCGCGCAGGTCAATCCGGTGATCGCCGCCCACGCCGTCGCGCAGATGTCGAACTTCGCCAACGAGGTGCATGTCGAGCCGGCGATCCTCGCCTACATCAGCCAGTTGGCGCAGGAGTCGCGCCAGCACGCCCGGGTCAAGCTGGGGCTGTCGATGCGCGGCTGCCTGGCGTATGTGCGGGCCGCCAAGACCTGGGCCGTTGCCAAGGGCCGCGCCTTCGTGATCCCCGACGACATCAAGGACCTGGCCGTGCCGGTGATGAGCCACCGGCTGATTCTGAACGCCGAAGCCCAGTTTTCCGGGGTGACCGCGGAGCAGGTGATCGACGACCTGCTGGCCGCCGTCGCCGCCCCGGCCGATCGGCGCAACTGATTCCAGATGTCCGACCAGACCCGCGTCCGTCCGCCGACTCCGACCCCTACCGGGTCGGAGGATCGGTCGCGCGGTCGTCGGTCCCGTTGGTCGAGCTTGTGGCGACCCACCCCGGACGAGCCTGGTTTCGACAAGCTCAACCAGCGGACCCGTTGGTCGAGCTTGTCGAGACCCTTCCAGCGACTCTGGACCGCGTCCGAGCCCTACCGGAGCGCCGTCCGGCCGTTCCTGGACGCCGTCGGCCACGTCGTGGCCGCGGTCACCGGATTCGGCTGGGCGGTGCTGGCGCTGGCCGGCGCGTCCTGGCTGTTGGCGGTGTTGTTCGGCTGGGGTGAGTTCACGCTGTTGGCCGCGGTGCTGCTGATCGGCTTCCTGATCGCCTGCGGGTTCACCCTCGGACGGCTCAACCTGGCGGTGAAGCTGGAGGCGGACCCGCTGCGGGTGACCGTGGGGGAGTCGTCCGCGGCCCGGGTCAGCGTCACCAATCTGGCCCGGACGCCGGTGCTGCCGATCCGGCTGGAGTTGCCGGTCGGTCAGGCGCTGGGCCGGTTCACCCTGCCCGCGCTGGGTGCCGGCGCCGTCCACGACGAGGTGGTGATCGTCCCCACCCAGCAGCGCGGGGTGATCGAACTCGGCCCGGTGGTCACCCAGCGCGGCGACCCGTTCGGCCTGGTGCGACGCGAGATCACCTGGACCGAGCGGCTGGAGCTGTTCGTGCATCCGCGACGGGTGCCGCTGGAACCGCTGGGCTCGGGACTGCTGCGCGATCTCGAGGGCCACACCACCAACGACACCTCGATGAGTGACCTGGCCTTCCATACGCTGCGCGAATACGCCCCTGGAGACGACCGCCGCTATATCCATTGGCGGTCCTCGGCGAAGCTCAGCGGCGCCACCGGCGCCGGCGCGTTCCTGGTCAAGCAATTCCTGGACACCCGGCGCTCCCATGTCGCGGTCGTGGTGGACGCCGACCCGGCCGGCTACGCCGACGACGCCGAGTTCGAGCTGGCGATCTCGGTGGCCGCCTCGGTCGCCGTCCGGGCGCTCACCGACGAGATGGACCTGACCATCGTGGTCGGCGAGCACGCCGCCGCCAAGCCGCATCCGGCGCTCGCCCTGGACACCTTCTCGCGCGCCGAGCACGGTCCGTGGCCGCTGGCACCGTCGGTCGGACGGCTCGCGCACCTGGCCCCGGACGCCAGCGTCGCCATCCTGATCTCCGGCTCGCAGGCCGGCTTCGGCTCGTTCGCCCGGGCCCGCGCACACCTGGCGCCCGAGGTGCACACCTTCGCGATCACCGCCGAGCGCGGCGGGGCGATGGCGCTGCGCCAGGCGTCCGGGATGACCGTGCTCAGCATCGGCCGGCTCGAGGACCTGCCGCGGGTGCTGCTGGGGGTGAGCGTGCAGTGAGGGTCATCCACGCACAGGCTCAGCCGGGCACCACCGGCCACACCCTCACCGCCCGGCTGAAGCTGCTGCGTCCGACCAGCCCCGATCTGGTGGACGCCGGCTTCCTGGTCGCGGCCTGCCTGCTGGCGTTGGCCGGTTTCCTCACCGGTTTCGACAACCTCCGCTTCCTGGCCGTCGCCGTGGCCGGTGTGCTGCTGGGGGTGCTCGCCGCCCATGTCGCGAACGTGTTCCGCTGGTCGTGGTCGGCCGCGGTGCTGATCGCCGGGGTCTTCTACTTCCTGCTCGGGCCGGCACTGACCGTGCCCCGGCTCGCGTTCGGTGGCGTGTTGCCGACGCCGGACGCGGTCGGTGCGCTGGGTGCCTCGCTGGTGACCGGCTGGATGGAGTTTCTGACCACGCTCGCGCCCGTCGACGGCAACGGCGAACTGTTGGCGCTGCCGTGGGTGCTGGCCCTGTTGGCCGGCAGCATCGGGCACTGCGTCGGCCGGCGCGCTCGCTCGGCGTGGCTGCCGCTGACCGTGCCGCTGGTGCTGCTCTGCCTGGTGATCGCGCTGGGCACCTTGGACGCCCCGCTGCTGCGGCTGCAGAGCCTCGGGTTCGCCGTCCTCGTCCTCGGGTGGCTGGCGGTGCGGTTCCCACGGACAAGGCGGGTGCTGCGCTCGGGGCGTCCGGGACGGCTGCAGCTGGGCCTGGGTGCGGCGATGCTGGCCGCCGCGCTGCTCGGTGGGTCGGCGCTGGCGCCGGTGCTGCCCGGGGTGGCCGACGAACGTCATGTGCTGCGCGCCGAACTCGAACCGCCGGTCGACGTCCGGCAGTATCCGACGCCGCTGGTCGGTTTCCGCACCTTCTCGGGACAGGATCTGCAGCTCTACTGGGACACCCCGCTGCTGCGAGTGGACGGCGCGGCGCCCGGTGCACAGCTGCGGATCGCGGTGCTCGACCGCTGGTCCGGTGCAAGCTGGAGCGGGCTGGGTGACGGCGGCACCGACGGCAGCGGCTTCCAACGGCTCGGTGCACGCGTGCCGGACCCGCCCCGCGACCGGGTGACCCAGACCACGGTGCGGGTGCTGCCCGGCTACGCCGAGAACCCGTCGCTCAACCCGTGGCTGCCCTCACTGGGCCGGGTCTCCGCCATTGCCTTCGACGGCCCGGGGGCACAGGACCACCGCGACAACTACCGGTTCAACCTGACCACCGACCAGGGCTTCGTGCCCGACCGGTTGCGAGTCGACGACCTGGTGGTCGTCGACTCAGCGCCATTGCCCGGATTCGACGCGATGACCGGCGACCCGGCGCCGGGGGACGGCGCCCGGCAGGACGACGCGACAACGGCCTTCCTGGCCGGCACCACCCAGCGGCTCGCCGCCGGCGACGCCGAGCAATGGACGCAGTTGGCCGACGTGGCGAAGGCGTTGCGCACCGACGGCGCGTGGAGCGACGGCACGCGGGCCGGTGAGGAGCAGTACCTGCCCGGGCACGGCCAGTACCGGCTGAACAGCTTCGTCACCGGGCAGCAGTTCGTCGGCAGCGATGAGCAGTACGCGGCCACCTTCGCCCTGATGGCGAGCCGGCTCGGTTACCCGGCACGGGTGGTGTTCGGCGCCGAGGTGCCCGAGGGCGGCGAGGTGCGCGGCAAGGACGTCCGGGCCTGGGTGGAGCTCTCGGTCGCCGGCCACGGCTGGGTTAGCGTGCCGACCTCGGTGTTCACTCCCGACCGCAGCAAGAAGCCGGAGAAGAACCAGCGGCAGAACAACGATCAGGAGTCGATCCGCAACGTGCCGCCGCCCAACCCGGTGCCGCCGCCGGGTACGTATGACGAGATGACCGACACCGATCCGGCCTCTGCCCGGGCCGAACTTCCCGCGTCCGAGCAGTTCTGGCGGGCGTTCTGGGCCGTGTTTCGCGTGGTGGGTCCGCCGCTGGGGGTGCTGGCGTTGATCGTCGGAACGATCCTCGGCTTGAAGGCGCTGCGCAGCCGCGGTCGCCGGACCCGCGGGCGGCCGTCCACCCGGATCGCCGGCGGCTGGGACGAGGTGCTGGACGCCGCCCGCGACGCCGGCCGTCCGGTGCCGGTGGGAAGTACCCGGCTGGAGGCGGGTGAGCTGCTCGGCCGCGACGACGTCCGCGACCTGGGCCGGGCGGCGGACGCGGCCGTGTTCGGGGCCGGTGAGATCAGCTCCGCCACGGTGGAGCAGTATTGGCAAGGTGTGGCTGAGGCCCGGCGGGCCATCGTGAAGGACCTGCCCTGGTGGCGGCGTCCGCTGGCCCGGCTGAACCTGGCATCGTTGGTGACGCATGGCCGGTTGGCGACCCGGGGTATGGGCCGGCCTCACAGGAGGAGGAATCGATGACGCTCCCGATCTGCCCTGCCTGCGGTCTGCGACAGACGCTACGCGCCCCGCGCTGCGCGCGCTGCGGGGCGCCACTGGAAGACGTCCAGCGCTCCTACGCTCCGCAGTCTGAGTCCGACAGTTTTCCTCACTCCGACTCCGTGCCGGCTCAGGACGTACCGGGACGTATGGTGGCCGTTGAGCGCTGGCAGCGGTTCTGGCTTCGGGTCGCCGGCAGCTCCGGCAGACCGGGTCGTCAGAGTGGGCAGTGGTCCCGATGGGCGCCAAACTTGCAGGAACCGCCGGAGGCCTCGGAGGACTGAGGTCAGCTCTGCTGCAACCGGTCGTCCGGGTTGCCGGGGGTTTGGGCGAGTTCGCGCGCCAGATAGCCCCGGAACCGACCGACGATCTCCAGTTGTTGCTTGAGCGCGAGCCAGCGTTCCTCGATGATCTCGGCGAACTCGTCGAGGACGGCCAGGGCAGCTTGACGGGTCTTCGGATCGTCCTCGAGGGACTGGTCGATCGCTGTCAGGAATCGACTGATCTCGTCCAGTGAGAAGTCGAGGGGCCGCATGGACATAATGAAGAGAAATTTCTGAAAATCCCGAGCCGAATACAGCCGGAAGCCCCCGGGGGTGCGAGCCGCGGGAGTGATCAGACCCTCGTCCTCATAGTGCCGAATGCTGCGATGGCTGAGCCCTAGTCGCGCGGCGATCTCACCGATGCGCATGGTTGGGCTGGGGTCAAGAGTGCCCAACTCAGCCAGCGGGAGGGGAGTGTCCGGCGGCGTTCGCACCGGGGCAGCGTAGCCCGGATGGCGTCGCGATGCACGATCCAACAAGTCTCACGTCACGTTAGGGATAGAAGCTCTCCTCACGTAAGATTTGCCCTTGGGGGGAGGTTCGACATGTCGAGCGAGACTTCACGCACAAGGATCAGGTTTGTCCAAGGGCTGGCTGGTCGAAGCAATGCCTTCGGTCTGATCAGGTTGGTGTTGGCGCTGTTAGTGATTGTCAGCCACGCATTCCCGGTGGGCGGGTGGGGCGCGGATCCGGTAGGCCGTTGGACCGGAGGGCAGGCTGAACTCGGCGACCTCGCGGTAGTCGGGTTCTTTGCGGTGAGCGGCTATCTGATCACCCTGAGCGCTCGCCGTACGCCGCTGCCACTCTACCTGTGGCGCCGATTCCTGCGGATCATGCCGGCCTTCTGGTTCATCCTGCTCTTCACCGCGTTGGTCGTTGGCCCGCTCTACTACGGGCGGAGTCACGGCGATCTCGACGGATACTTCAGCGAGCCGAACGGCCCGGGATCGTTCGTCGGTAGGAACTGGCTACTGATGATGCAGCAGTTCACCATCCACGACGTGTTCACCGATGCCCCGCTCGGGGACGGTGTGCTGAACGGCAGCCTGTGGACCCTGTTCTTCGAGGTGCTCTGCTATCTGATCGTGGGCGGGCTCGCCGTGACGGGGCTGATGGAGGATGGGCGCCGGTGGTGCGCCCCGGTGCTGGCGCTGATGTTCTACGCGGTGTCATCGATCGTGCCGTTGACCTCACTGAACAGCTTCACCATCGCGGAACTGGCTCGTCTCGGCTCGGTGTTTCTGACTGGCGCCACGATCGCGCTATACCGGGATCGGCTGCCTTTCGCCGGGTGGATCGCATCGCTGTCCCTGACTGTGGTGATCGTGACGGCATTGGTCGGCGGTCTGCGCACGATCGGCTACGTCGCGCTTTGTTATCTGATCCTGTGGGCGGCAGGCAGGGCGCCGAGGGTCTTGCACCGGATCGGATCTGTCAATGACCTCTCCTACGGCGTGTACATTTTCGCTTGGCCTGTGCAGATGGCGCTGGCCATCCATGGCCTACCCAGCTTGGGGTTCGGCTGGTACGTGCTGAGCTGTGTGTTGGTCGTGCTGCCGCTCGCGGCGCTGAGTTGGTGGCTGATCGAGAAGCCTGCTATGGGTCTGAAGGACCGGTTGCCGTGGCCGACCAAGGTGAACTGGCGACGTCGTGCGAGCTCGGCAAAGCGGGTTCATTGAGCGACACGGAGCACAGGTAGACTATCGCGGGTCCGGCATGCGCTCACGTTGTCGGCGCACCCCCAAACAGCCGAGAGGTTCTATGCCCACGCACACGTCCGATGGCCAGCTTCTGTCCCGCACCGAGGTGGTGCTGGTGTCCTATCGCAGCCATCAGCATGTCGTTGAACTAATCGCTGGCTGGCCCGCAGACTTGCGAGTGGCTGTGGTGGACAATGCGGGCGGCGTCGACGGGCTGGATAGGTTTGCGGCCGAGCACGCCAACGTGCGCTATGTGGATGGCGGGGGACAGGGGTTCGGCCGGGCAGCCAACCTGGGTGCCTTCTCGTCCAACCGAGATTTTGTGGTTTTCGTCAACCCCGACTGCCGTCCGACCGCTGATGATCTCGAGGCGCTGGTCAGAGGGGTTTCCGCCGATAGTAAGGCAGCCTCACATGCGGCGACGATGACCAGTCATGACGGGGCGATAGAGGCCGGCGTCGGTGGCTGGGAACCATCCGTGCGTCGACTGACCGTCCACGCGTTGGGCCTGGGCTCAGTACTGCGACATGGTGGCCTTTTTGCTGCACCAAGGCCGGGCGAGCACTGCACGGTGGACTGGACGACAGGGGCGTGCATGGCGGTCCGTGCCGACCGATTCCGCGAGTTGGGCGGGTTCGACGAAACGTTCTACGTCTATGCCGAGGACGTCAGCTTTGGGCGTAGCGCTCGGCTCGCTGGGTTGCGGACCGAGTTGCGGGAGGACGTCTTGGTGCGGCATGGCTCCGGGAGTTCGGGAGCTCCCTCGCTCGAGATGCTGCGGTTGCGCGGCGCCTCGTTTGCGGGCTATCTGACTCGCTATCACCCCGGCAAGGCGGTGGTGATGCGTGCGCAGATGGTGGTGGGAGCGGCAATCCGGGGCATTGCCGCGTTGGTTCGCGGTCGTCGCGATGTTGCCGCCGAACAGAGGGCGTTCATCCAGGGAATGATCAGCATGAAAGCGTATGTCGGCGGCCAGGAGGTTGCTGCCCGCCGATACGCCGAGGTCACTTCTGCGCCGCAGTCTCGCTGATCGTCGAGTTGCCGCTCGCCAAATATGGCTGGCGGCCGAGCACCAGTCCCTCCAACATGCCTAGGCCCCACCCGGCGTGCACTGCGGCGAAGGCGACTGGGAGCACTGTCGGCGCAACGTCTTCGTCAGGGTTCCGACTGCGCCAGGCTTGAACGCTGGCTGCGGCGACCAAAGCCAGGTACGGGGTGAGCAGGGTCAACAATGCGGGCCGGAACACACCACCCACGATCAACAACCCGGTTCCGACGACGAACGCCGGAGGCACCAGGTGACGGGCGCGGATGGCTTCAACACCATTCTTCCGGATCATCTGGGCCTTGCCACGTCCATATCGCCGATACTGCCGGAACAGCTGAGGCACGGTCTCGCGCACATGCCAATCAATCTCCATCGCCGGGTCGAACCCGATCAGGTAGCCCGCTTGAATTAGCCGGTGGTCGAAGTCGACATCCTCGTTGACCTGCAGCGACTCGTCCCATCCGCCGATCTCTCGCGCCGCCGAGGTCCGGGTTACCGCCAGGGAAGCATGGTCGGTCAGCTGCGGTTCGGTGGCGTAGTGGTTGATGGAGTCACCTATGGCGGCACGGCTGGAGAGCACGAGGGCAATCGCACGGCCCATCCGACTGACAGCGGCGCCCTTTCTCAGTCCCCCCACCGAGGCCAGCTTGGGATTGCCGATGAGCCAGTCCACGCCGCGGCGCAGGTAGTCGGGCTGGGGGTCGGAGTGTGCGTCGATCCGTGCCGCATATTCACCGCGAGCTTCAGCAAGACCGAGGTTGAGGGCCACCGGAATCATGTTCCGGGGGTTCGGGATCACCCGGACCCGAGGGTCGCGAGCCGCGAGTTCCGCCAGGATCTCTCC
The DNA here is from genome assembly GCA_039811845.1 of Micropruina sp. Classification (GTDB taxonomy): domain Bacteria; phylum Actinomycetota; class Actinomycetes; order Propionibacteriales; family Propionibacteriaceae; genus Micropruina. The sequence continues at coordinate 14,502 of JBDHZN010000029.1, forward strand.
GGTCCGATCGACCGACTGGCCGTGGATCACCAGCAACTCGACCTCGACATCCCGCTGTGCGAGCACCGCCGCGACCGTGGTGGAGATTGCCTTCTCTTCGTTCAGAGCTGGCATCAGAACGCTGACGAGCGGTTTCATGGACGGGCTCCTTCTCTTCTGCCCTTACGATGGGCGTCATGTCTCGGCGGTGGATAGTTGTCGCGGGTTCGCCCTTCATGCCCGCCCAGGATGGCGGGGAGCGGGAACACCTAGGCTTTGTGGAGTCTCTTGTGGACGCGGGATGGCTCGCTGGGCTGGTGGTGCCGGCCGACGCGGTCCCTGAATCGCTCGGCCGCGAGGATGACCTCGAGGCCATCCGTGAACTGATCACGCCGGCGCCGCTCTTCGTGACACCGCGACGCCGTTCTGTAGCGGCGGCGATCAGACTGGACAAACCGTACGTCGTTGCTTCCCGCCCGGCGCCCCGCGACCTGGTTGCCCGGGTGGGCATGCAGGCACCCGACGCCAACGGCGTGGTGGTATTTGCCCTCAAATCGGTGGATATCGGTCGCGACTTGGCCACCGGGCTGAAGCTCCCGGCCGTGCTGCGCCAACATAACCTGGAGGGCCCCTACCATCGTGCTCTCGCGGGATCGCTGCGAGCACCGAAGTCCTGGGTGGTCCAACTGGAAGCTGGCCGGATCGATCGCGAGGACCGTTACCTCGAACACTCGGACTGGCTGAACGGGATCGCGGACATCTCGGCAACGGACGCCGCGACTCGTGCCCGTCGTTCGGGTGTGCCCGTCGAGTACGTGCCCACCTTCGCATTGGGCCCGCGCACTGTCGACCGGGGGCCACTCTGGGAGTGGCCCGCGCAGCCGGCGGTGGTTTTCGTCGGTGCCCTGCACGTCGGGACCAACCACGACGCTATCGATTGGTTCGCCGACCGGGTCTGGCCGCTGGTGCGGTCCGTGCATCCCAACGCGCGCTGGCTGATCGTCGGCCGCTCGCCGGCGAGCCGCGTGCACGAACTGGTGTCTCGCACCCCCGGGGCTGAACTCCATCCGGACGTGGAGGACCCGCGGGCTTACCTGCGCGGCGCCTCTGTTGCGATCAATCCCACCGTGTCGGGTTCTGGGGTCAACATCAAGCTGGTGGAGTACCTGTCGGTCGGCGTTCCGGTGGTCAGTACTACCAAGGGGCAGGCCGGCCTGGGGGTCACTCCCGGGGCGGATCTGCGGGTTGCAGATGAGCCTTCCTCCTTCGCGGACGAGGTGAATCATCTGCTCTCCTCGCCTGAGGAAGCTCGTCGACTCGGTGCGTCCGGTCTAGCGACTGCTCGTCGGATCCTGGATGTACGAGCCAGCTTGGAGACAATGGCGAAACTCATGGAGCGCCACCCAGCGCCACCGGCGTAGCGGGCCGGATGGACTTTCGCGACGGAGTCGGTTCGGCGAACTCAGCGGGTCGCTGAACAGGTGCGAACAATGTGATCATGATCAGGGTCATCGCGACCAGGGGCTGCGCGGCACCCTGGAGAGTCAGCATCGAGAAGGCCAACGCGAACGCGAACTCCGGCTGGGGCGATCGCAGATAGGCCAGCAGGATCATGATCAGCATCAGGGCGCCGCCGATCAGGCCGTAGTCGTAGAGCATCTTGGCCGGTGTCGGGACCAGCAGGCCGAGAATGCCGAGATCGTCAACCACACGCTGAGATGACCCGGGCCCGCCGCCGACGAACATCCGAGCCGGGTCGGCCAGCCATTGAGGCAGCAGGTGGACATAGGGCTCGATCATCCGTAGAGCCGTCGAAGACCGCGGATCGCTGGCTTCGCTGAGTCGGTCGAGGACGGAGTCGCCCAGCGTCGTCAGGGCGGCGACGATCGCCAGCGGAATGCTGACGGCGACGTACCGGATCAAGTGTCGACCGTGTCCCCGAAGGAACGCCGCAACCACGTAGACGGCGACCACGGCCATCCCCGAGCCGGCGGTCGTGCACAGCAGACCCACTGCGATCCACACCACAAGAACGGGGTGCCGACGGGAAGCGAGTGCGCTGACCGCAGCCACGCCCAGCATGAATGACAGGAACGACGGCTCCAGCGCCAACCAGGCGTTCGCCTTGTAGATCGGGGACTGCCAGGCGATCGGATAAGTGATGACGAAGCCGTCCAGCAGCAGCGAGGGCGGCAGGAAGTCGGCCAGTAGATCGCGGTATGCCACGCCGAGGACCTGGAGCAGGATGAACAGCACAGCAAGGCCGGACAGCCATGCACCGGCCCAGGCAACTGCGCGCAGTGTGGTCTGATGCGCTTCGGGGCTGCGATCAGTGAACCGAAAGACCATCGGGAGCCAGGTGACGATCCACAACAGCCAGCTGTTGATGCTGATCAGTGGCAAGGTCACCAGACCGATTTGGGCGACGATGAGCAGGCAGCTGACTCCCGCGGGGAGCAGCCACCAGATCGTCTTGGTCATATCCAGTTCGACCACTCCGCGAGCCAGAGCGGTAGCAGCCCAGAGCAGCAACAGGGGTACCGTCAATGAGATCGGCAGACCGGGTACCGCCAGCCGCTGGAAGAGGAATGTCCCCACAAAGGCGACAACCACCCACCGTGCCTGACGCTTGCCCGTGTCGACCGAGGGCGACAGGCTCACGCCGGCCTCGGCAGGTCGACCAGGTACGACCGGCTGGACACACGGTCGAGCCAACCGTTGAGCTCCTCGAGCCGGACCGTACCAGCGTCGACACCGACCAGCAGGATGACTGACGGGTCGGTGTTGACCCGGCGCACGACGGCGTCGCTCAGCGGCGCTGCCAGAACGTTCAGATCATGTCCGGTGGTCGGATTGGAGAGCAGTTGCACGGCGATACGATCGCGCAGCCCGGTGAGCAGGTCGCGAGTCGCTGCGGTACCGCTGACCAGGATCGTCTTGATCCCGTCACCCTCCACAGCGAGCACGTCGGGTAGAAGCTCAGGCGCCACGACCGGCACGTGGGGATAGATCTCCTCCAGCTCGGCAAGCGTGTGCACGGGGCCGCGCCGACCCCCCAGCAGCAACGCGACACCGCTGCCCAAGAGGAGGCCGCCGATGCCACAGGCCAGGGCCATGGTGATCGGGCCGACCCCGTTCGATACCGGCCGGGCTTGCTGCACAACGGTCAGTTGCGTGGCGGTCGTGGCCACCGAGGCCTGGCTGTCGGCCAGGGCGCCTCCGAGCCGGGTGATTCTGGCCTGCTCGGCCTGAGCGTCGGCCACCCGGGAGTCTTTGGAAGTCATCAGTTTCCGGATTGACGAGGTGACCCGCTCCAACTCGGCTTCGCGAGCACTGAGCTCGATCTTCTGGACGGCCTCCACGATCGCGTCCGCTTCGGTTGCGGCCTGATCGGCAGTCGGGGCCGTCACCTGCACCGAGATCATCATGGTGGACTGCACAGCAGCGACCCGAGTCCGATCGCGGAGGTCCTGCGGATCCGAGTCCCCGCCGAGAGCGCGGCTGGCTTCGTTGAAGACGGCGTCGGTGCGCATCTCTCGCACCATCGTTTCGGAGACTCGTGCCATCCCGGTGGCATCTGTCTGTGCAGACGTTGACAAGCTGACGAGCGATTCCGCCGTGGGTTGCGTCACGCCCGCCGCCAGCCCGCCGATCAAGGCGGCTACCACAGCCAAGCCCAATGGCACGAGGTACCAGCGGGTGAGTGCATGTTTGGCGCGCTGCAGGGTGAGTTTGCCCGGCGGGGTCGCCGAACTATGAGAATTGGACATGTTTACCTCGTTCAGGGGTTGCTCAGTGATGATAGGTGCGACAGTGTCATAGAGACACAGCGCCGCCCGCCTGCGTCGTCCGGGAATCCCGGACGACGCGGGCAGGGGCGCCGGCAACGACACAGTCGGCCGGTACGTCGTCAAGGACGACGGAGTTGGCGGCAACGATGGCTCTGTCGCCGATCGAGATAGGGCCGAGAACGCATGCTCCGGTACCGATGGTGACATCGTCGCCGAGGCGGGGCTGGCCCCCGTAGGGGACTTTGTCGCCCAAAGTGACGTTCTGGTGCAACGTGAGCCTGCTGCCGGCAACAACCTCACCTCCCACGACCAAGCCTGTGGTGTGCTTGAGGACCACCCCTGGACCGACGCGTGCCGCAGGCTGCAACTCAGCGCCGCTGATCGACAGGATTCTGCTGGTCAACGCCAACGCGAGAGGTCGGGTGAGTGGGTTGCCCATCCCCGCCTGAGCCAGCCGCCAATAGACGACAGCTCGCCAACGGGTGTGCAGCGCCAGCCGGGCCGCGAGGCGGACTCCCCCGATGGGGAAGCCCTCCCGCATGGCGTCGAGGTCGGCCTTGATCAGGTCGCGCAACGAGTGCTGTGGCATCTGAAAGTCCTGCTCCGTGCCGTGATCTGTGCGGTCAGGCACCGGGCTTGCTGAAAACGCTGGTGAAGGTCATCAAGATGATCTTCACGTCCAGCCACAGCGACCAGTTCTCGATGTAGAAGTTGTCGAACTGGGCGCGTTCCGCAATCGAGGTGTCGCCGCGCAGCCCGTGCACCTGCGCCCAACCGGTGAGGCCACACGGCACGCGGTGACGGGCGGCATAACCGCCATAGGTCTCAGCGAACTTGTTCACGTAGTACGGGCGCTCCGGGCGCGGGCCGACAATGCTCATGTCTCCACGCAGGATGTTCCACAGCTGCGGCAGTTCGTCGATCGAGGTCATCCGGAGGAACCGGCCGATCGGACCGACCCGATTGTCCTGGGCGATGTTCCACTGAGTCTGCGACTCGGCTTCGTTGGCCGGTCGCATCGACCGGAACTTTAGTACCTGGAACCGCTGGCCGTCGACGCTCACCCGCTCCTGACGGAAGATAATGCCTGGGCCCCCATCGATCCGCACCAGGATCGCGACCAGCGCCAATATCGGCGAAAGCACCACGAGAGCGATCGCGGACAGCACGACGTCCAGCATCCGCTTGACTCTCCACCCCCAGGTGCGGTAGGCGCGGCGACGAAGACGAATCAGTGGCATTCCGCCGAGGAAGTCGGTGTCCTCGCCGAGGTTCGTGACCTGATACAGCCGGGGGAGAACGAAGACCTCGCAGTAATGCCGATGGCAGGCGCGGATCATGTCGATAAGTTGGGCCTCGGTGAGGTGGCTGTGGGCGACGATGAGCGCTCGTGGCTGGTAGTCCTGAAGCACGCGACGGAAGTCTCGCGGGCCGCCAAGCATGGCAAGATCCGAGGCAGGGACCCGCTCGTGGTCAAGAAAGCCGATGGTGTCCAGTCCGCACTGAGGGTTGTCGCTGATCTTGTCAGAGATCAACCGCCCGGTGGAGTCGGCTCCGACGATGATGGTCGGGTGTGCGATCACTCGCGAGCTGCGCAACACGCGGACGCTCAGAGTGGCCAGCAACCGGACTGCTACCAGGAGCAGGCCGGCAACGCACGCGAACCAAAGGCCCAGCGGCTCACCCACTGCGAGCTGAGCGCCGAGCAGAATCAGTGAGGTCGCGACTAGCCAGGAGCGCAAGAGCCGTGGCAGGTCATCCAGCGCCGACTGGTTAAGTTGTGAGCGGTACAGCCCGGATGCCCCGAATGCGCCGAGCAGCAGAATGCTGTATAGGACAGCGACGAGCGGATCTGCAGACGTGATGAGGGCGGCTGCTGCCACGGCCATGATGTCGCCCGTGACGAACAGTGGCCTGGTTCCGTCCCGAAGGATCGGTGACCACCAGTGCCGGTCTGTGCGCGAACTAGCATGGTGTCTGTGCCCCGGGCGAGGCCGGTCGATCGGCCGTGTCGCGGCGCGCAGCGCACCCGATGTCGATGGTGTGTTGAGCTCATCCAAGAGCGCCACTTCGGTATCCCCCCGATATGAAATGGTGCGGGCTCCCGCGCATGATCGCGGTATCCCCCCGATGCCTCCGGCGCAAGTTAGCGCTCAGAGAAGACGTCAATGCAACGTGTGCATGGATCGCCAAATAACGTGCATGTGCACGAATGTGAGTGTGTGATCCTCCCCCAAAGCGATCCCCCCGGATCGCCATCATCGTCCAACCCCCCGGAAGGACGCTTGCATTGATTTAACCATAGTCGAGGTTCATCTGCATCTTCGCCGCTCGTTCGGGCGGTCTGGGGGTGCGCGTGCGGCGGGTTGCTGCTCCGATCGGACCCGCGGCCAATAGGGTGGACCGAGTCGAAGGGACCCCCCCATGCAGTTGAACTTCGTCCACCTCGAGAATGCCGCCGGTGATGCGGACTGGCGTGCCCTCTATGAGGCGCAGACGGCGCCTGCGAACCCGTTCTGTGCACCAGTTTGGGTTGCGGCATGGTATCGCCATTTCGTCCCAGACCCGGCTCAGCGCCGGCTCTGCTTCGTGCGCTCCGACGCCGGCCAGTTGATCGGTGTTGCGCCGCTATGGATCCAGCACGAGCGGATTGGCCCCCTTCGCGTTGCCTCCCGGCTACGGCTGGTCGGTGCCGGTCAGGGGTCAGCGCTGCTTGAGCTTCCGCAGGTGCTCACTGCACAGGGGGAATCGCGCCAAATACTGGGGGCGATTGTCAAGGAACTGGCCACTCCCGGGTCGGCGCTCGCCAACATAGACCTAGCAGATATCGTCATTGCAGATGGGCAAGGCTGGCTCGAACCGGAGTGGCTGGTGAGCAAGGAGTGGGAAACGTCGTCATGGCAGCATGTCGGTGCCCAGGCCTCGGTGATCTTTCCGATCGGACCCACCTGGCCCGAGACAGTCGCGGGGCTGAAGCGCAACGTGAAGGAGAGCTTGCGGCGGTCCCGCAACCGGTTGGCCAAGCAACCCCTTCCCTATGAGGTTGCTTGTCGTACCTCCGATCTCGACGAGGCGACCGTGAATCGGTTCTTCGATCTCCATGGTTCGCGGGCGCAACGCGGGGGAGGAGCGCAACACCACGATGCTTTTGCGGAACCGGAGCGCCGGCACTTTCTCCGTGAAGTACTGCCGCAGTTGGGCGCGGACGGAGACGCCGCGATCTGGGAGCTGTGGCTGGACAGCCGCGAAGTGGCGGCCCAGCTTGTGCTGTACGCGCCGGGAACCGTGTACGTGCACTCATCCGGGTTTGACCCGTCCACCTGGGATCTGGGGCCGGTGACCCATCTTCAGGAGCACGCTTTCCGGACCGCCTGCGAGGCTGGGCTACGGTGGGTCAACATGTCTCCCGGGCCGAATCTGGCGAAGATGCGGTGGAGTGAGCAACTGTTGCGCCACGACGAGTTCGCGCTCGGCTTCGGGTCGCAGTCGACCCTCTACCGTCAAGAGTTGCTCGGCGTGGGACGAACGCTGAAGGTCATCGCGCACAATGCGAAGGTGGCACGCCGCGTCAAGTGAGCTCACCAGAGCCGGGCGTACTCCTTGGATGAGCGCGGATTCTGGTCGGGCTCCCAGATGCTGTTCGCCAGGCTGGTGGTCGGCTCGCTGAAGTAGCTCTCCAGGACCAGGA